>NZ_JBHFNP010000326.1:0-7057 GCF_041929235.1 Microseira sp. BLCC-F43 | reverse complement strand
GCTCATAGTCAAGCCCCAATAATCTTTGGGTCTCTGAGGGATGTTTTTCTATATATTCCCGAAGTTGGCTCATGTCAGGGCAAAATTCCATTATAATATGGGAGCGCTCGCGGGAGAGTTTCTTTGTTGGAGAAGTCTATTAGACTTGTCCAATAATTCTTGTGGGGTGGGCGTCTCGCCCGCCTTTGAGGGTAGTTTTTGCAGAGGTCTATTAAATAAATGGTCAGGTAGCCAAGTGGTTGAAGGCGTCAGTCTGCAAAACTGATATTTATCGTGGGTTCAAATCCCACTCTGACCTCTGGAATTGCAGCGTAACTTAATGGTAAAGTCCCCGGCTCATAACCGGGTATATGCGAGTTCAAGTCTCGCCGCTGCGACCAAATGCAGAGATGATGTAACGGCAGCATAGGGGTCTCCAAAGCCTTTTGTCTGGGTTCAAATCCTAGTCTCTGCGTTCTACTGCGTGTCCTAACAAGAGAAGCTTACAAACGGTTAATCGGTTGAAAAACTGATAGGTTCGACTCCTACAGCCTCCGCCAACATGGAGGCTGTTATAAAAAAACAGCTTTTCAAACTTGCACGCAGTAGATATATGCCCCCGTGGACGAATGGTTAAGTCGCTGTTCTTTCAAAGCAGAAATTGCGAGTTCGACTCTCGTCGGGGGAATGAAGGCCATTTTGGGTAAAGAAAGCAAGATTTTAAGTAATGAAATAACTCAATCGCGAGCATTTCATCAATCTAAAATCTGAAATATACAATCCAAAATGATATAACTTGGGTTGGCTCGCCTATGAGAGTGGGCAACTGTCTGTAAAACAGCCGCGTTATCGCGTTGCAGGTGCGAATCCTGCCCGACCCATGCTTTAAAATCTTAGAGAGATGCCGGAGTTGGTTAAACGGGCCTGACTGCTAATCAGGAAGGTTATTATAGCCTACGTGGGTTCAAATCCCACTCTCTCTGTTTTTGACCTCATAGGAGAATATTTAAAATGCCTTTGTGCAATTTTGGTTGTGGTCAAGAAGCTACCCATCAATTCAAAAATGGGAAGTTTTGCTGCTCATCAACAGTCAACAAATGCTCAGCTAAAAGAGCTAGGGATTCGCAAATAAAAAAAGGCAAACATCTCTGGGAAGGAAAAGAACATCCCAGAGGAGCAACTGGGATAATTCCTTATAATAAAGGAAAGACATACGATGAAATTTTTGGAATCGAACGCTCCGCACAAATTCGTAGCAAGCTTAGGAACGGGCCTGATAAAAAAGAACAGTGGGAATCTTATAGTGCTGAATCGAGAACCAAACACGCTGATAAAGCCAGATCTAATATCCAAGCTCGATATGATAAAGGTTGGATGCCGAAAGCTGGACGCTGTAAAAAGATAGAGTATTGCAGCACAATAGCCGGAATTGTTTTTTTAGATGGCAGTTGGGAGCTATTAGCAGCCAAATATCTTGATTTGATAGGAGTCAGATGGCAAAGGAATACAAAACGGTTTCCATATATTAATTTAGAAGATAAATTCTCCTACTATACACCAGATTTTTATGTTGAAGATTGGCAAAAATATTTGGAGATAAAAGGTTATGAAACCAAGTTAGATATTTGTAAGTGGAGTCAATTTAATCATCCTCTAATAATTTGGCGACAAGCAGATATTAAGCTAATTGATAAATTGCTAAAAACTTATGAATCAAGAGGAGAAATCTGTTCCTCTCCACCTGAGAGCGTGGTGTAAGCGGATAACATCTCAGCTTGCGAAGCTGAAGACTTGGGGGTTCAAATCCCTCCGCTCTCGTTTTCCCCCGGTAGCTCAGTTGGTAGTAGCGCTTGACTGAAAATCAAGAGGTCGTCAGTTCAATACTGACCTGGGGGGCTGTTATTGCCTCATAGCTCAATGGCAGAGCGACGCGCTGTTAACGCGGGGGTTGTAGGTTCAAGTCCTACTGAGGCAGTCATTGCCGGGTAGACGAATAGGCAAAGTCCCATGGTTCTGACCCATGAAATTGCAGGTTCAAGCCCTGCCCCGGCAGCCATTTATTGCCCTGTGGTGTAACTGGCAACATCCCTGAATTTGACTCAGGAGATTCCAGGTTCAAACCCTGGCGGGGCAGTTAATTATTTTTGCTCCTGTAGCCCAATTGGAATGAGGCCGCCGCCTTAAAAGCGGTTGTTATTTTGTGTGGGTTCGATTCCCTCCAGGAGCATAAACGGGATGTAATTCAGCGGCGAGAAGCCATGCTTTGGGAGCATGGAGTCGCAGGTTCGAGTCCTGTCATCCCGATATACCCCTGTGACGTAACTGGAAACCGTCGCCCGTTCAGGTCGGGTGTTTTGCAGGTTCGAGTCCTGTCAGGGGTAGTGAATCTTTGTTTGTAATGCTTTCGCTAAGCGACAGACATTAGATAAAATTTTTTAGCGTGTATGATAAAATGGAGGAATGAAAAGAAATGACATTTTAAACAAAGAAGCTCAAATCAGGCAGTGGATTAGCGAACACCGTTCTAAGGCATTTATTTGCAGCCAACTGCACTGTAGACCTATGACCTTAGAATCGTATCTCGCTAAAATGAACATCGTCTACAAAGGCAATCAAGGTGGACGCGCACACAAAACTGGTCAACACAAGCCTGCAAGTGATTATCTTTACAAAGGGTCTTATATTAATCCACATCACTTGAGGCTGAAGCTGATTAGAGATGGCATCAAAATTGCAGAATGTGAGTCTTGTCATGCTACTAATTGGTTGAGTGGCACTATTCCTTTAGAACTTCATCATATCAATGGCGAACGCCATGATAATAGATTAGAAAATCTTCAGATATTGTGTCCAAACTGTCATGCGTTGACGGATAACCATGCGGGCAAGGCTCACAAAATTTTGAAGCAGAAGTTGAAGTCGAAAGAGGTGACACAATCTCTTGATGAGAGCGAAGCTAACAATCGGTTCATCAGCGTCCTGGTATTTGATAGTGCAGAAAGTTATGCTCGCTGGCATAAAATACCACTTGCACTTAGACATTTAGTAAACAATGGAGATGGCAGTTACAGTTGCCAATTTGAACAGAGAACTTGCTCGTATTGTGGCAAATTGCTGGATAGTCCAGGTTGCGATACTTACTGTTCTCGAAAATGCTACAGGTTAGCATCCAGGAGAGTGGTAAGACCATCTAAAGAAGAACTCCAAGAGCTGATTTGGAGCAAACCAACTTCTCAAATAGCCAAAGATTTTGGTGTCAGCGATAAAGCGATAGAAAAATGGTGTAAAGCTTACGGTATTGAGAAACCTCCAAGAGGTTACTGGGCTAAACAACAGTCGATTAAAGCTCCCGTGGCGGAATAGGTAGACGCACTCAGTTGAGCGCTGAGTTTCTTGTTACAGGTTCGACCCCTATCGGGAGTATTATACTAACTTGGGTCGTTGGCAGAGCGGATATGCAGCTGCCTTTTAAGCAGACTTATCCAGGTTCAACCCCTGGGCGACCCATCAATTATGGGCGTTTGGCAGAACGGTTATGCTCCTGACTCTTAATCAGGCTGACACAGGTTCAACTTCTGTAGCGCCCATCAAATTCTGCCAGGGGCATTAACTATCCGGGTGTGGCGCCGTTTGGCCCTTGCGCGTCTGTCTAGGGGACTTTTATGTCGCTGGTTCAAATCCAGTCACTCGGATTGTTTCTGTCTTGATTTGTCATAATAAAAAAAGGAGTATTTATCAAACTAACTATGCAATGCGAACTCTGTGAAAGAGAGATGGAAAATTTAACAGTTCATCATCTAGTTCCCAGACAAAATACCAAACGCAAAAAGTTAGAACCTGGCCCGACAATTGATATTTGTTCAGCTTGCCATCGACAAATTCACGTTCTATTTGACAACAAACGGCTGGCTCAAGAATTAAACACCGTTGAAAAACTTAAGGACGAGCCACAAATGCAGAAATTTCTATCTTGGGTTAGGAAGCAAAATCCTGGTAAGCGAGTGTCGGTTCATCGCCAAAAGTAGAGAAATTTTAGATAAAGTTTAGCCCTTGTAGCCCAATTGGAAGCAGGCGCTTCGCTTAGAACGAAGAGGTTGCTGGTTCGATCCCAGTCAAGGGCATTTGGTGACGTTGCGGGTGAAGTAGCCACGGTAGGCTTGGAGGTCTCATAAGCCTCTTTTAGCAGGTTCAATTCCTGCCCCCGCCACCAAAATTGCAGGCGTGATGTAACTGGCAACATGAGGCTTTCGTAATGCCTTTTTGCGAGTTCAAATCTCGCCGCCTGCTTGGGAGTGTGTGAGCGATCGCATCTTATATCAAATCCGGGTTAACTACCCCCTTGATGCCAAACGACTAAAGTCGCGGCTACACAAACAAAGCAAGGCGTAGCGGGCTGTAGAATAAAGGGGGTTTGGAGCCAGGATTTGGTATTAATTAAAGCTGCTATTTCCTCCCTCCCAAATTTGCAGTTGTCTGTCAGCGGCAACTATGCAATTCAGAAACTTGGGTGGATGCAAGAAGTTGTCATAGGCTATTGCCATTTGTCTGGCAGCTTCATTATAGGGAACTCGCCCTATTCCCGTACCTAACCCAGGACAGGCAATGCTATTAATTTTTCGTTCGGCATGTTGATTGTGTCGTCGAACTGCAAGCAGCATTGCCCACATTGCTATGTATGGAATGTCGGTGCCAGCAATAGACATGGGGACTCGCATGGTGGGTGTGTGAGCTAGAAAAGGATGCTTTGGATGACCTGTTTCCACAATGAAAGATGTTCCGACAGGCTGTTCGCCGAGGAATTCATCTAAGATGTGCTGCTGAACTTTTGTCATCAGAGAGTCACCAAAGAATCTAATTATTGCTGCATCCATGCCACCATCCATCATGCCAAATGAATTGGCAGGACTAACTAAACAGTCAAATGCTGGCAACCACTCGAAATAGTTATTGACTATTTCAATGTTGGGTAAATAGCTAAAATGTCGTTGGAAAGCTGCAAACAGTTGGGAACTAGGAGCTACGAGTATCAGCTTCAAGTTTTGAAATTACCTCCACTTAGAACACTATTTTAGTGGCTAGCTAAAGCGAGTGTCAATTTACTTGAGATGGAGTAGCGATCGCACTTTCTATAAATTAGTCAATACGCAGATGTGGTGTAAGTGGCTAGCATCAGAATTTGGTATGTTCTGGATGTGGGTTCAAATCCCGCCGTCTGCTTAACGGGAATGTAGCTCAATGGCGAGAGCAATCGGCTTTTAACCGATTGGTTGCAGGTACCCTTCGGGAAGGCTAACGCCTACGAGTCCTGTCATTCCCATCATTCCCCTATGCAGGTGTGATGTAATTGGCAACATGAGGATCTTGTAAAGCTTTCTTGCGAGTTCAAATCTCGCCATCTGCTTGTAGTTATATTAGAGGTTTAAATCTTTATTTTTAAGCAGGAGTGCGATATGACAACCATGACAGTTACGGATGCGCTGGCGGAATTGAAGCTGTTAGAAAAACGCATTGATGCAGCCAGAGTCGCGCTTGATAACAATACATTAATCGCAGTTGTTGAAGTTGGTAAAGTGCCAACAGGTTACAAGTCGCGAGACGAACACGCAACATCTGCTAGAGCAGCTTTGCAACGGGTGAATGACTTGATTGCTAGAAGACGAGCAATTAAGCGCGCGATTGTGCTTTCTAATGCTTCGACTAGAGTTACTATTGCTGGGGAAGAAATGACCGTCGCCGAAGCAATTGAAATGAAGAATTTCATTTTGTATTACAAAAACGTGATGGCGACGATGACAGTAGCTTACTCGCGCACCTGCAACGAGTACAAAATCGCTCAGGCGAAAGTGAAAGAGCGATTAGATAAGCTAGCGCTCGAAGTGTTGGGTAAAAATGCTTCTTCCGAGAAGTACCAGTCATTAGCTGATAGCTTCCTGGCACGGGAAGGGGTGGAATTGCTCGATCCGCTCAATTTGGCGGAAGAAATTGCCAGACGGCTAACGTTTGTGGAAGAGTTCGAGTCAACATGCGATCGCGTCCTCTCGATCGGCAACGCTCGCACAATGGTAGACGTTCCAGACTAAAATAGAATTGCTGGTCGCTCGAAAATCTCTAAATTTATGGTTTTTGAGATGGATCTACAATTCAAGTAGAAAGCCATCTCGTACATTGGTTAAAGCTTAAAGCTCAACGCTTAACGCTCAAACTTCAGTCGTTAAAGATTAGAAAGTCAAAGCTCAAACCATAAACCATAAAGCTCGATCAAATCCAGGGGTTATGGTTATAGGTTCCATAAAACCTTGAGGTTTCCACCTGGCTGAGCGGTCAGCATTCTATAATTTCAGATTTGAGATTTAAGATTGCAGATTTAAGAATTTTTTGGGTTTAAAAACATGAATTCCTAAACTTTAAACATGCGGATATGGTGTAGCGGCAGCATGTGAGTCTTCCAAACTCTTGGCACGAGTTCGATCCTCGTTATCCGCTTTTTCAATTATGCGGGTGTGATTTGACACTCCGCGCGATAAATCGACGCGGATTCTTGCATCTACAGACATTCCCTGCTAGAGGGAATATCTTTCATCAAGTTAGGGGTTGTGCCAAGCAACCCATCAACTAAACCAGATGAAACCATTAAAGCAGCATCCCTCTTTAGGTCTAGTTGACAAGAGAAACCATCCCACTTGGAAAGGTTCCTAGCGGCGTTTAAATCCGCATTGTGGTAGTGACCGTTAGGGCAGTTAAAATGATGTCCCTTTCTCTCGCCAATAGTTCCGCAAGTTGAACAAGATTTACTGGTGTATGGAGCCGGACGTTTAATTAGTTTTAAACCTTTCAAAGCTAACTTGTAATTAAGCTTTTGCTCTAAAGAATAGTACGCCCAAGAATGCCTAGACTCTCCACTATCAGAGCGATTCTTTTTGCTCTGCTTCATGGAATTGCGGCAAGATTCTAAATCTTCAATCACCACATCAGCATTGAGATATTCAGCAAATCTGACAATCCTTCTGCTAATGGTGTGATTGACGGCATCCATCCATCGGAGTTCTTTTTTGTCCCACTTCTTTAGAGCGCGGAACTT
>NZ_JBHFNP010000325.1:0-17004 GCF_041929235.1 Microseira sp. BLCC-F43 | reverse complement strand
AAGTAGGCTGAGTCATTCACCCTTAGAGCAGTTCTGCATGAAGCCAGAAACGGTTAGCCAGATAGCTATTAATGAGCGAAAAGCTAACTCTAATTCCTGGCCTGATTCCTCGTCTCTTTAGAGCGAGGAGCGGCTCAATTTAGGCTTTGACCCCTGCTTGCTGTTTTTGGAAGTAGGGAAATCCGAATTCACAACGGGTGCGATCGCCGCCTTAAAATTAATATGCGATCGCCCATACAATGGTGACTCGAAGCTCCCTCGTACCTGTGGGGCGGACAAGCTACAGGCGCGGGAATTGCTTCCCACCAACGGGCGCTTCTTTTCGCCAAAAGGGCGGCGTAGTTCTTCAAATCCCTACAACTTAACCTATGACCATGCTCGAACAAGGCACTATCACTATCCATACTGAAAATATTTTCCCGATTATCAAAAAGTCGCTCTACTCCGACCACGAAATATTCTTGCGGGAACTAATTTCCAACGCCGTGGATGCTATCGGAAAACTCAAAATGGTGTCCCACGCCGGGGAAGTTACCGGCGAAATCGGCGAACCGGAAATCGCCATCGCGATTGACAAAGACAAAAAGACTCTCTCCATCACCGATAACGGCATCGGTATGACCGCCGACGAGGTGAAAAAATATATCAACCAAGTCGCCTTCTCCAGTGCCGAAGAATTTATCCAAAAATACCAAAGCAGCGGCGAACAACTCATCGGTCACTTTGGTCTGGGGTTCTACTCCTCTTTTATGGTCGCCCAGAAAGTCGAAATTGATACCCTATCTTACAAAGAAGGCGCAAACGCAGTTCACTGGACTTGCGACGGTTCCCCAACCTTCCAGCTGGAAGACTCGCCCCGCACCCAGCGCGGCACTACCATCACCCTCACCCTGATGGAAGACGAGGTGGAATACCTGGAAGCACCACGGATTCGGCAATTGGTGAAAACCTACTGCGATTTTATGCCAGTGCCGATTAAACTCGATGGCGAGACAATCAATCGCCAAACCGCACCGTGGCGTCAATCCCCCAGGGATTTAACCAAAGACGATTACCTGGAATTTTACCGCTATCTCCATCCTTTCCAAGAAGAACCCCTGCTTTGGGTGCATTTAAATACAGATTATCCATTTTTGCTCAACGGCATTCTTTATTTCCCCAAGCTCAAACCCGATGTCGATGTCAGTCAAGGGAATATCAAGCTATTCTGCAATCAAGTTTATGTCAGCGATCGCTGCGAAGAAATCGTCCCCAGCTTCCTGCTACCCATGCGCGGGGTAATCGATAGTCCCGACATTCCCCTCAACGTCAGTCGCAGCGCCTTACAAGTAGACCGCACCGTCCGTAAAATAGCCGACTTCATCGCCAAAAAAGTCGGCGATCGCTTAAATGCACTTTACAACAGCGATCGCGCCGAATACATCCGCTGCTGGCAAGACATCGGCACCTTCGTCAAATTCGGCTCCCTCAACGACGAAAAATTCAAAAAACAAGTCGAAGACATCATCATCTACCGCACCACGTACCAGGCAGGGGAGCAGCGTAGCACAGGCGTCTCGCCTGTGGGAGCTCTTGAGCAGGGGAGCGCTTCTCCAACTGTACAAGTGCAATCTCAAGAAGGCGATGTTTGGCAAGACGTAACTCCCGCTACTCCCTCTCAAACATCCCCCCTTGACAAGGGGGGTCAGGGGGGATCCCCCCTTGGTAAGGGGGGTCAGGGGGGATCTTACAACACGCTTAAAGAATACCTAGAGCGCAATAAAGACAAACACGAAAACCGCGTCTATTACTGCACCGACGAAGTCGCTCAAGCAACTTACGTCCAACTCCACAAAAAGCAAGGACTCGAAGTTCTTTTCCTAGACGGTTTCATCGACACTCACTTTATTTCCTTCCTGGAGCGGGAATATAAAGATGTCAAATTCTCCCGCGTCGATGCCGAACTAGACAAAACCCTGCTAGACGGGGATAAATCCGGAGAAATAGTAGACCCCAAAACCAACAAAACCCGCAGCCAACTAATCGAAGAGCTATTCAAAAATGCTCTCAACAAACCCAAAGTCACCATCCGCACCGAAGCGCTCAAATCGGACAATCCCCAAGATACGCCACCAGCAATGGTACTGCTGCCGGAATTTTTGCGACGCCTGCGGGATATGAACGCCCTATTGCAGCAGCAAGCAGTGCAATTCCCCGAAGAACATATATTAGTCGTAAATACCGCCCACCCCTTAATTCAAAATCTCGCCAACCTCAGCGCCGGTAGCATCATTCAAGCTGAAGGGCAATCTCCTACCGCCGAACTTGCCAACCTCATTTGTCATCACGTCTATGACTTAGCGCTAATGGCGCAAAAAGGATTCGACGCCGAAGGAATGAAATCCTTCGTCGAACGCTCAAATCAAGTACTGACTCGCTTAACCGAACGAGCGATGGGCGCATAGGGTAGGGGGGTAGAGGAGATGAGGGAGATGAGGACGCACCGGAGGCTAAGGACGCACCGGAGGCGGGGAGGCTAAGGACGCGGTGACGCGGGAAAATCTTCCATCAACCTCGACCCGTCCGGTGCGTCTCTCCGTCGCCGCGTCTTCTTCCCCATCTCCCCTGCACACCTGCTCAACCTCTCCCTCGCTACAATAGAAGATTGCAGCCAAAAAACCTCAAATCTGGAGAACTCTATGTCCCGTGTATGTCAGCTGACTGGCAAAAAGGCGAACAACGCCTACGCCGTTTCCCACTCTCACATCAGAACCAAAAAACTACAGGAAGTTAACCTGCAAACCAAGCGCATTTGGTGGCCGGAAGGCAAACGCTTTGTGAAACTGCGCCTTTCCACCAAGGCACTCAAAACCTTGGACAAAAAAGGCTTAGCAGTAATGGCTAAAGAAGCCGGGATTGATTTAAATAAGTTCTAAGCGATCCCTTGCATTATTATCCGCATCGTTGGTTTCCGCCCTGGGGTAGTAGCACGGCAACCGCAATCTCAAGGTTGATGCCCAAGATTGCCGCCTGTGCCCCTACATTTCGTTTGCCATATCACCTGGTGCAGAATTTGTCAACCGCATCTTTGGTTTCCGCCCTGGGGTAGTAGCACGGCAACCGCGATCTCAAGGCTGATGCCCAAGATTGCCGCCGCCGTGCTGGGGTAGGGGTACGGCAACCGCAATCGTTTGGTTGATGCCCAAGATTGCCGCCTGTGCCCCTACATTGCGTCTGCATATCACCTGTTGCAGAATTTGTCAACCGAATCATTTATTTCCGCCCTGGGGTAGTAGCACGGCAACCGTAATCGTTTGGTTGATACCCAAATATTGCCGCCTGTGCCCCTACATTGCGTCTGCATATCACCTGGGGCAGAATTTGTCAACCGAATCATTTATTTCCGCCCTGGGGTAGTAGCACGGCAACCGCAATCTTTTGGCTGATGCCAAAGATTTCCCACCTTCCCTACAACTTCCATTCACCCATTACCCTCGTTCCCACGGCTCTGCCTGGGAACGCCATTAGCCATTAGCCATTCCCCTAGATTTTTGCTATGGAGTGATCGGTTTTCTGGGATGAGTGGGTACTATAAGTTTAGACCCTGGCCTCACCATCTATTAAGATTTGTTAAAGATGGGCGAAATCTCACCCAGGCTCGCTCAAGTTACCATAGAGGAAATATGGCTAATTTTTACCCAGCCAGACTTCTAGTCTATTCACTTATAGAATAACTCGCGAAAACCCCGTGTCTTTAGACCGGGGTGACCGCGTGAGACTTTAGTCTCGCGAATCATTCTTCAGGTGCGTACCGTTTGGCATCAGCAGAAACACAAAATGCATCTTAAAACTCGCGCAATTTTATTATGATAAACTAAAACATAACGGAGGAGGTGAAACTTGCTGGTTATTGAGTATAAAATCAAGGCTAAGCTACACCAGTACAAAGCGATTGATGAAGCAATTCGCACGGCACAATTCGTGCGAAACAAGTGTTTACGTTACTGGATGGATGCACCCAAAGATGCAAAAATTAATCGGTTTGCCTTGAACAATTACTCAACAAAGCTACGCGAGGAATTCTCCTTTGTCAAGCAGCTCAATTCAATGGCGGTACAAGCATCTGCCGAGCGAGGATGGGCAGCAATTTCTCGATTTTACGAAAATTGCAAAAATCACCAACCGGGCAAGAAAGGATTCCCACGTTTCCAAAAAGACAACCGCTCAGTCGAATACAAAACCAGTGGATGGTCATTGCATAAAACTAAGCGGCGAATCTCCATTACCGACAAGAAAGGTATTGGTGAATTAAAACTTTTGGGTAAGTGGGATATTCATACTTACCCGGTTAAATCAATTAAGCGCGTTAGATTGGTGCGTCGTGCCGATGGTTATTATTGTCAATTTGTACTTGACACTGAAGTCAAAGAACAATTAGAATCAACCGGAAACTTAATCGGACTAGACGTGGGGCTTGAGTATTTCTATACTGATTCCAACGGACATACCGAAGAAAATCCGCGCTTTTTGAGGAAAGCTGAGCAAGCTATCAAATATGCTCAGCGTCGCATCTACAAGAAAGAAAAAGGTAAAAATGGACGCCGCAAAGCAAGAAAGCGGTTTGCTAAGAAACACTTGAGAGTAACTAGGCAGCGTAATGAACACGCCAAGAGACTGGCGCGTTGCGTAATCAAGTCTAACGACTTAGTAGCCTATGAAGACTTAAGCGTTCGCAACATGGTCAAAAACCACTGTCTAGCCAAGTCAATCAGCGATGCTGGATGGAGACAATTTAGACAGTGGCTTGAATATTTTGCTAGCAAATTCGAGCGGGTTACTGTTACCGTCAACCCGCAATATACCAGCCAAAAATGCAGCGGTTGCGGGACAATTGTGAAAAAATCTCTATCAACTCGCACCCATAATTGTAAGTGTGGATGTCAATTGAATAGAGATGAAAACGCGGCGATAAACATTTTAAATCTTGCATTGCAAGCTAGGGGAGGGCATCCCCGAAGAAACGCTGTAGGAGTTGGGGTCACTACGCTGGTTGGGGAAACCCTGCTAGAGCAAACTCTGACGTTGAGTACAGAATACCCCGCGCTTTAGACGGGGGAGTGTCAAACGGAGTCATTCGACCCTCAACAGTCAAACTACATAAAACTTCTAAGACAAAATTTGTTACCAGCGAAAGCGTATTTTTTCGGTTGATACTCGCAGTTGCAGTTGCTAGCAAAGAACAAAGCCAAATAATTTACATAATTTTTGGTCAAGCTACTCCAAACTCAACGAATTGGTTCAAGCCAAGCGAGTTAAACCCATCCTCTCGATATTCAACCTGTTCAAAATTAGACTTTCTCACATCAGGAAAGCAGCCATGTCAAAACGCAAGCAAACCAGGGCAATTCAAAAGGTTATCTACAAATTGTGCCGACAGTTGTCGAAACTGGTGCAAGCCGCTAGCTTGGCCTTGACCAAATGGCTAACGCGAACTTTGTTAATTGTAAGTGGTAAACAGCGTCGTAATGCTAGAGCTAAAGCTGGATTTGTGCTGCCAACTGTTACGCTGCTGCTGTTAGTTGTGTCTTTAGTAATAGGGGCAATTTTATTCCGCACCGGCAGTCGGACAAATCAGGTAATTGGAGCGCGGGAAGAACAAGTAATCTACAACGCCGCCACCCCAGCAATTGAACGAGCCAAGGCTAAATTAGAATATTTATTTTTAAAAGATAAGCGCTTTCCCAGTGGCCCGCCCTCCGATGAAATGTTGCTATCGATGATTACAAATAGTCCAGATAGATATGGCGGCTTGACCTATAATTTGCCTCAAAATCCATACAAGTTTGACGACGAGACGCAAATCAACCTTCTTGGAGATGGCAATCCCGACCCCGCTTGGTCTTTCCAAATAGATGTGGATGGAGATGGAGTAAAAGAAACAGTTGTATATTCAATTAATTTGAAAGGAAGACAAGGAACCAACGACATTACAACACAAAGCTATACAGTTGACAAAAGAGCTAAAGATCAGGTGGTTCGCAACGGCCCGCTTACTACGACAAACGTTAGCAACCCTGTATGCCGCGCCATAGCCAGTGGCGGCAACACCCCAGCAGTAGGTGGCCCAATCCGAGCAGTGAATGAAAACGATTGGACTCAAGTTGGAACTGCCAAGCTACGCAAAACATTTCAGGTTGATGCGATCGTTCTATCGCGGCAAAATGGCGTGAACAGAACTGTTGCTACCTTAGAATTTCAGCAGGATAGACAGCTAGACCGGGGCAATAAATGGGGAGCTTGGTTCCGCTATGACCTGGAAATATTTCCGGGTCAACCATTCAACTGGAATGGCGCCATGTACACCGCAGGCAACATGATCGTTGGTGACCCAAACTTCAGAGCATTTTTAATTAGCGCCCGCAATTCCTGTTTTTATAGCAGAGATGCTTCAGAAATTAAAGTAAATCGAGATATACAAACTCCGGCAACGCCACAGAATCCAAGCTTTCAAGGGCAATTTGTATCGGGGAAAATGGGGAACAATGGCACGGCAGGTGGCTCGTTGTTTCAGGTGATGCAGGACGATGATTCACCAGATACAACTGATAACAATATTAGATTCAATGAAGGCACAGACTCGGTAAGTAATGGAACTCCCAGCCAAATTGCTCTCGATCCGGTGCTTGTGTTTACCCAAGATATATCCCAATCGAGAGAGGCGCCGCAAGACAATATAGCAAGAACAGACCCAGGCTTTTACACAGATAATGCTGGGGCAGGCTCGATTGGATATTTCAATGCCAAAAAACGGTTAATGTCTAGTTCAGAAACCGCTCCATTTATTGACGATACCTACCGCGCTGATGACCGCTACGGACCAAAACCCTACTACGACAGAAAGGGCAACGAAATCCGCCTCGACAATGGCAGCAAACGAAATGGGCTTAACATTACCGACCCAGAAGAGCGGAAACGCCTCACCAACACCACCCTCGATCCCCTCGATACCGAATTCAGAAACGTTGGTTTGGACGGTTATTGGGAACGGCGCGCTCATGTCAGCGGACTGCGAGTGATTGTCGGCGAAAGGTTGGAATTGGGCAACCCCTTCGGTTGGGTTAACAGCAGCTTGAATGATGATAATGGGGATGGTGTCATAAATAATTCAGACGACCGTAACGATTTGGGGGAAACTGAACCGCTTTACCCCGCTAACCAAGCTAATCTGCCAAACGCAGACAGACAGCGGCGCACCCTGAGAGACAACCTAGCCGCAGTTCAAGGAACGGTAGTCTACCAAGCCACGCCGGGAACCCCACCCACAGCACCAACTCGACCCATCGCCTGTATTGCAACTACGGCTCATCCGGGGACGCGGCAAACGATTAGCAACAGTAAAAACTTCCAAACTGCTGGTCAGACCTACGGGTTAGATTCCAACAAATTACCTAGCGATTTCTTCACCGGGTTAGGAACAAATGGGTGGGAGTATAGCCCCCCACCGGCAGCTGCTAACTTGCGTAGCGGAGACTGGGGAAATGCCCTGAGAAACCTAGCCAATTTCGCCGGAGAATATCAAAATGCTAACGACAGCGGTGCCTTTCCACCCACACAAGGAACCGGAAACAGGGTTTATCCTCATCCTTACTTAACTATGTGGGGGAATTTCTCCAACCTAAGCCGCGCAATGTACGATACCAACAACAGCATTGCAGATAACAGCTACTTGGAATCGGCAGCTTGCACTCTGGGGATGTTGGCTTATAACGTTAACGGTTTTGAGCAAGCAAATCCAGATTTTTCAAGCTTGTCTGATAAACTGAGCGGTTTATTCACCACAGGCACACCCGCAAACGGTATTGTAATAACGCCAAACGCCACTCTCGCCAGTAGAACAGCCAGGGTATTCAAAAATAACGTTTTGGTAAAAACAGACGTTCCTGTGGAACAATTAACACCGGATGACTATCTTGATTTGTTACCATCGGCAAACCAACCTCTGGCTCGGTTGCTGGCGATGAAATTGCAAATAGCACGCGATCGCCAATTGGGTTTTATAGACTCCACGCCTTCAGGTACAGCACGTAGTACCATTGATCCTCGCTCTAATTCTACTCCTAGTAGTGATGATGATATCCCAGTAACAACGACCTGCTCTGGTATTGCGGGTGCTTTACAACTGCTATGCCCAGAAAAACCTAAGTTCCCCGCACTTTATTACGTCTTCCCTCAGGACGATCACGCTCGCACAGGCATAGCGCCTGCTCCACTTGCGAGCGGCTCTAATGCTGAGCCATACTTAGTTCCTCCATCACCATTACCTGCACTACCAGCGCCGCGAGATCCATTTAGAACCGTTAACCTCGATACCCTTGTCAATGACGTTAAACCACTAGACATCGGTGTTTGGCCTTTACCAAGAACAGGTGGCGTACCTGATACCGACCCGCTGGCAGATTTCAACATCACACTTCCTGGCGGTGGAAATCAAAGGGTATCCCTGATCGACAACGCCCTGTACAACGGTCGAGAATTGATGACCGTGCGGACGTTAGACATAGATTTAGACCTGTTGAGAACCAATAATAACAGTGCCACAGGCGATACTTGGTTGCCCGGTAGCGGCGTCGTGTATGCCTTCCGAGAAGATGCAGTCAGGGAAGATGCAGTATCCAGACCCTCAGGTGGCGGAGCTTGCAACAACTATACCGCTATCCGTTCAGATGCTTGCTTGATCAGAGCCGACATCAACAGCCCCAGAGACCCCAGTGTTGCAAACAACGGCATATCCCCCAAATCCGTTGATTTCTTCCCAGATCCAGACCGCCGGCCTCATGGGTTCCGCTTGCGAAACGGACGGAGGATCGACCGGGATAGCAGTAAACGAGGTTTAACCTTTATATCCGATAACCCGGTTTACATCCAAGGCGACTTCAACTTCCACAGCAGAGATGGAAACTCCAATAACTTGGAAGAATTTAATCAGCAGCTGAACGATAACTGGGGGAATTTTTACGACCGACAAGACTTAAACCCTGACTTTTCTCGACCGGCAACCGACACCTGGCGACCGGCAGAAATTCTAGCCGATGGGATTACCATCCTTTCAGACAACTTCCAAGAAGGCAGCATCGATCGCGGCATCATCGACGACAACGACGGCGGCAGAACTGGCGCCCCTGACGGTCGCTATTCCTTCCGCGCCATGAATGGCCCCAGCAACCCCGGTGGCGTCGCTAGGTGGGTGCAGGAAAATGGCACGGTGATTGATGCCGGAACCGTATCAAGATTTCCGATAAAAATCTCTCGCAACGGCAGCCCTATCGTCTGTAGCAATAGTAGCCTTGCTGTCGGTTCGTTATGCCCAGCAAATGAACAGCAAGAAATACCGTCAGCGAGCTTCCGACAGCCAGGTGTACCCAGCTACGTCAATTCAATCAACCAGGCATCGGCAACGCGGGTAAATGCCTCGCTGATTAGCGGTATTGTGCCTTCTCGAATCAATCAAAGCTATGGCGGTTTCCACAACTTCCCCCGCTTCATCGAACGTTGGGGACCGGGGACTCCGTTGCGGATTTCTGGATCTTTCCTGCAATTAAACTTCAGCAGCTATGCCACTGCCCCGTTTGAACTAAACCAATGGGAACCCAACACCAGCGATTCTCCAACCGTTAGTGGTCTCACCCCCATCCAATACTACCTTGCACCCGACCGTCTCTGGGGTTATGACATAGGGCTGCAATATGCACCCGCAGGTCCGGCAGCACAGCGTTTCCTGCAACCCCCCGCCCAGCGCAGCGAATTCTACCGAGAACTACCTGCCAACGACCCCTATATTTGCCAGTTACGGCGTGCTGGCGGCGTCGATCCAAACGCTCAAACAGAATGCCCGCAATAACTAACGGTGGAGGCTGCTATGCTCACAGAAAAAACTCGATTTTTAACCAAACAAGCAAACACCCGCAAACTGGAGGCAGGATGTACTGGGTTGGCACAAAAACCGCCAGAATCACCCAATATACCCCAAAAAACCAGATTTATGCCCAAGCGAACCCTAAAAAATCCCTCCGAGCAAGGACTGACCTTATTGGAGTGCTTGGTCGCCATTGGTGTAGTTGCTGTAGTGGTAACTGCCTTCACCCCCCAAATCTTCCTTGCCGTTGCCACCCAAGTGCAAAACAGGCGAGCAGAACAAGCCCTGCAACTGGCACAGGGGGAAGTTGACCGAGTTAGACGCACGGTAGAACGCGGCGATTACAACGACACAGAATTACCGCCAGCCGGAGAAAATAATATCCGGCAACAGCCTGCCCCAAGTTCAGCCCAGGCCCTCCCAGCCAATCAACTATACTCAAGTTCTCCCTCACAGGGCGTGCCAGTTGATGTCAACGGGGATGGCAGCAATGACTTTATCGTTCAAACCTTCCGCAATCCAGGAATAACCAGGGTAAACAGAACGGTGGCATTTGATTTTGGTGTAAGAGTTTATACATTTACCTCAAACATGGGTTCATTTGAAAACCCACCTCAAAAGGCTGCTTCTCTGCAATTGACTACCGCAGCGGGTCAGCAGCAACGACGGCCTTTAGCAATGATTTACACCAGCGTTGCCCAAAGCGATAACCGCAATTCCCTTTGTCAGCAACGCAAATCTACGGGTGAGTCAGATAATAATCCAGGGTGTCAATAGCTTGTTGTAATTCTTAACATGGCTCAGGGGAGCAGAGAGGCAGGCGTTGATAATCTGCCCATATTCCCCACCTGCC
This sequence comes from Microseira sp. BLCC-F43, assembly GCF_041929235.1. Taxonomy (NCBI): domain Bacteria; kingdom Bacillati; phylum Cyanobacteriota; class Cyanophyceae; order Aerosakkonematales; family Aerosakkonemataceae; genus Microseira; species Microseira sp. BLCC-F43. Next base: position 6,259 of record NZ_JBHFNP010000325.1, on the reverse strand, counting down.
CCACCTTAGACCGCAGAATTTCAACTAAACTCCTCGTTGAGGGGATAAAAATTAAAAACAATGGCTACAAAACTATTTCTAAATTTGTTTAGGCGCCAGCGCGTCAGTTCCAGAAAGCGCAAAAATGGTGGGTTTACCGTAATCGAACTTTTGATATCGATGCTAATTGCATCGATAGTGATAACGGTGCTGTTGAACCTGATGATAGATTTGTTACAAACAGATCGGCGGGAATACGCGCGCACTGAAACCCAACGGGAAATGCAAATGGCGATGGATTTCATCGTTAACGATTTGCGAGAAGCAGTCTATGTTTACGACAACGATCGACTCAACGAGTCAACAAACGGCGTTCAACCCTTAAAAAATTTTATTCCCGAGCGTAGCGGGTACGAACCAATTCTGGCTTTCTGGAAACCCGAACCAATCGACGACGATAGTCAACTCCCCAATAACTGTAGCGGTGCCCCCAGCAATCCCCCTTCAGAAGAGTGGACTAAATGTAGAAATCTCTGGGTGAAACGCCGAATCATGACTCTCGTCGTATACTACCAAACAAAAAATGAGGGAGCAGATCGGGAAAAGTGGAAGGGGATATCTCGGATTATGCGTTATACCCTACGTCAGTACGAGATCAGCGGCAGTACCAGAATCGATGTCAATGCCGAAAACCCTGCATATGTAGAGCCTCTGACAACACAAGGGGTAGAGTTTAGCATTTGGCCTTTCGCTAGAGTTAGTACCAGCGGTCTTGTTTCCAGGCAAGGTGCCAGACCGACTGACATTCCGGCAAATAGCCCGGTTTTAGTCGATTTTCTAGATCATCCCGTAGCAAATCGCCCAGATGGGTTCAGACCAGTCCCAACCGATCCTCGCTTGCAGTGTCCGACAAACTATACAGCTATTCCGCCACAGGGCAACCCTTCTGGCTTTGATTTGCCCAGCTTTGCTGTTTGCGTCAGCAAAGCCACCCCTGGGGTGTTAGGGACCAGCAACAAAAACCAAGATGTGATTGTTTTCCTCAGGGGTAACCCGACGGGTAAAGCTGGGGTTAAAATTGCGCCGCTGCTGGCGATTAGAACCCAAGCCGTTGCGCGCGGGGTTGTTGATAAAACACCTGTCGATTAAGTTGCGAACAGCCAATAGGAGTAAAGCGCTATGAACCCCCGATATAAGCAAGCAGCTGGTTTTACGATGATAGAACTGCTGGTTGTGATTGTAGTTGTGGCAATCCTGTCAGCGATCGCCGCTCCCAGTTGGCTGGGATTTTTAACCAGACAACGCCTCAATGCGGCTCAAGCTGAAGCAATAGGAGCGCTGCGGGAAGCCCAAACTAATGCCAAACGGGAAAAACGAGTTTGGCAAGCTTGCTTTAGAGACGACGGAACTAAAGTAACATGGGCTGTGCGGCCTAGACCCATTAATGCAGGACAGGATGGTTGCAATAATATCTCTCCCGGTTTGTGGCAAAGTATAACACAGTCAGATGCAGATACCCTCGCTATTGAAGATAGTCTCAGTAATTCCAACATGCAACAACCTTCTGGGTACTACAGGGTAGAGTTTCAAGACAAAGGCTTGCTGAACAAAAACCAGCCCACAGGTACAATCACTTTTAGATCTCGCAGAGAGCAAAATGGTTCAAAACGCTGTGTCGTGGTGGAAACCATCTTGGGGGCAGTGCGCGCTGGTAACGATAGCGAATGTAGGCGGCTACCGTAAATATACGTAATAAGATTGTTATCGTTAAATTAAAGAAAAACACTGAGTAGCAAAACGCACCTGAAGGGAAGACTAAATCAGGTGCGTTTTGTACTTTTAGACAATGGAATTAGGGTCTGAAAAATCACATCAGGGATACACGTTTGTAGAGTTTGTAGCAATAATTGTCATCGTCGCTATATTAAGCGCGATCGCAGCACCGAGTTGGCTGGGATTTTTAAACGCGCAACGCTTGAATGCAGCTCAAGCACAAGCTTTGTCTATAATGCGAGAAGCCCAAGCTTCTGGGAAAAGAGAAAAACGAGTTTGGGAAGCTTGCTTTCGGCAAAACGCGACAGAAAAAAAAGTGCAATGGTCTGTGCATCCAGTTACCCCATCAGATAGCAGAACTTGTGCCAATGCCAGATGGCAAAATTTAATCGACGCCGACGCCAATCAAATAGCGATCGCAAACAGCGGCTCTGCCCGTTCTACCCTGTTCAATAGAAACAATATCTATCGAATCCAGTTTGGCTACAAAGGTAGGGTGAACGGACAGCTGGGTAAAATCACATTTATCGCTGCCAATCAAACCAATCAAAATAGGAGTTCAAAGCGATGCGTGGTAGTTTCAACTTTGTTGGGAGCCATCCGCACAGCTGGAAATAATGAATGTAATGGGGATTAGCTAGGATCTCGAATCAGAATCCCGGTTTCTTGGAGAAACCGGGATTCTAAAGATCGCAATCCCGGTTTCTTGGAGAAACCGGGATTCTAAAAGCATTATCTGCACCTAAATGCGGGGAGCGATATGCCTCCGTTCCGCTGGCGCTACCGCATCACTCCGCCGATACTTCCGCATTCAGCGTCTCCTCAGCTGCTTGCAACGCTGCTGCTGTCTTTTCGCGATCCAACTTCAAAATCAGCACAGCCAAAGGTGGCAAACACAAATCGATCGAATAGGCACGGTTGTGATACCACCATTCATCCGACCACTTACCGCCCAAATTGCCCATGTTGCTGCCGCCATATTGACCAGCATCGCTGTTAAACAGTTCCGTATAGAAACCATGATCCGGAACCCCTACCCGGTAGTGGCTGTGAGGCTGAGGTGTAAAATTGCACACCACAACGACGTATTCATCAGAATCTTTGGCACGACGGATAAACGAGACAATGCTGTGACTGTTGTCGTTACAGTCAATCCATTCAAACCCATCAAACCCAGCATCTGCCGTATACAGCGCTGGTTCTCCCCTATACAGTTCGTTCAAATCTTTAAAGAACTTTTGCATCTGTTGGTGCGGCTCGTGGTGCAACAGCTGCCAGTCCAAATCGCCCCAGACATTCCATTCGCTCCACTGAGCCAACTCCATACCCATGAAGATCGTCTTCTTGCCAGGGTGAGCCCACATCAACGTGGAAAGAGCGCGTACATTAGCAAACTTCTGCCACCTGTCTCCCGGCATCTTCCCAATCATCGGACTCTTGCCGTGAACCACCTCATCGTGAGACAGCGCCAGCATAAAGTTTTCGCTGTGGTGATACCACATGGCAAAAGTGATGTTGTTCTGATGGAACTGGCGGAACCAGGGGTCCATGTGGAAATAGTCCAGGACATCGTGCATCCAGCCCATATCCCACTTCAAGTTAAAGCCCAATCCCCCCACATAGGTAGGCCAAGTCACCATAGGCCAAGAGGTAGACTCTTCAGCAATCGAAAGAATGCCGGGGAAGTAAGAAAACAGAACGTGATTCGTCTGACGGATGAAATCAGCCGCCTCGATATTTTCACAACCGCCGTAATCGTTAGCAACCCATTGCCCATCGGGACGGCAATAGTTGAGGTACAGCATCGAAGCCACCGCATCCACCCGGAACCCGTCGATGTGGTACTTATCAAACCAGAACACCGCATTGGCAACCAGGAAGTTCCGCACCTCATTGCGACCGTAGTTGAACACCAAAGTCCCCCAACCTTTATGTTCGCCCTTGCGGGGGTCGGCATGTTCGTACAAGTGAGTACCATCGAAGAAAGCCAAACCGTGACCATCTTTGGGGAAGTGACCCGGTACCCAGTCAACAATCACACCAATGCCGTTTAGGTGGCACTGGTCAACAAAATACATAAAGTCTTCCGGACTGCCGAAGCGAGACGTGGGGGCATAAAATCCCGTCACTTGATAACCCCAAGACCCATCAAACGGGTGTTCGGCGACGGGTAGTAACTCGATATGGGTGAATCCCAAATTTTTCACGTAGGGAATTAACTTGGCAGCCAGTTCCCGGTAGGTGAGGAAACGCGCTCCCGGATTGAGTTCGGCAGCAATTACTACTGGCTCCTCTTCCCCGTTTGGCAGCTTGGCAGGTTCCGCAGAGGAGGCGTGCATCCAAGAACCCAAATGGCATTCGTAGACAGAAATCGGCTGAGTCAGCAAGTCGGTGTGACGCCGCTGTTCCATCCAATCGGCATCGTTCCACTTGTACGAATCCAAATTGGCGACAATCGAAGCGGTTTTAGGCCGGACTTCTTGGTAGAACCCGTAGGGGTCGGATTTTTCGTAAATGTGACCGTCCCAGTTTTTAATTTCGTACTTGTAGTGTTCGCCATATCCCAAACCGGGAATAAACAGATCCCACACCCCATTGCCAAACTTCCGCATTTGGTGTTGGCGACCATCCCAGTAGTTGAAATCGCCCAGTAGTGAAACGTTACGCGCATTGGGTGCCCAAACGGCAAAGTAAACCCCCTTGACCCCATTCACCTCCGTGACGTGGGAACCCATTTTCTCGTAAATGCGGTGGTGATTGCCTTCGGCAAACAGGTGAATGTCAAAGTCCGTCAGGACGGGAGAGCGGAAGGCGTAGGGGTCGTAGATGACGCGCTCGTGGTCGCCTTCTTTAATCCGCAGTTGATAGTTTGCCAGTTCCGGCGTTTCGATCGTGCATTCAAAGAAATGGGGATGATGCACCGACTGCATGGGATATTCTTTGCGCTTTTCCGGAAGAATCACCACTACCGCATCAGCATTGGGTAAGTAGGCTCGTACTGCCCACTTGGCTCCTTTGCCATTCTGTTCGAGCAGATGCGGGCCGAGGACTTCAAACGGGTCTTGATGCTGGTTCCAAACAATCCGGTCAATTTGCTCGGTCGCGACGGTCATGGACATGGGGCTACCTACCTAAACTGGATTTACCGATCGGGGTTATGGGTTCAAGCGAGTTGAAAGCACTTTATATTTATATACATTTTTTTAACTATTTTCATCGCGATCGGATAATACGTTTCTTGCAGGGGGTGGAAAACAAGTGTTGTCGCGCACCAGTTGGTGATAAATGTCACCATTTTGACATTTTCCCCACCCTACAACGGGATCGGGTGGGATAAAAACGATATCGGAACGCTTGTTCTAGCATGCCTCACCTTAAACCTGCGGGAGTATGGAGAGCCACCCATCTTTTAAGTGGGGGATGAAATACTATACGAGCAATTTTAATTGCCGTCCCCTTTTGGGGGTGGAGGGGTATGGTTGCCCCTCCTGGGGATATGGGTTTCCCCAAAAACAACCATTTGGGGCGAAAGTTAGGCGAACGCTATCGCGTTCCGCAACGCTTTCGCCAAGGTTATCGGTCGGTACTATCTCGGTCCCACTGTCTTACCGCGAGTAAGACTGTTTAACGACCGAGTTCTAGCAGCTCAAACTGGCGGAAGCATTCGTAGGTAGGAACGCTTGTTCGCTTGCCGATAACTTCGTTTCCCCGTTGCCGGGTCAGCTATCTAAACATTTGGGGCAGTGAGCCGCCGCGTATGGGAGAGCGGGGTGCTGAGATTCTGGCGCCAGTTTCTGTGAGATTGTCAATCGCCACCGGGATTGACCCTCCTATCCCTCCCCAGGCTGCAAAGAAAGCGCCTGGGGTCTCTCGGAGGTTGCCGATCAAAGCGCGATCGCACCTGGCAAGATAATATATCCTTTTAACGGGCTAAGGTGAGCCAAAAATTTACGTACTTCAAAGCCAAAATAGCGTCAAAAGTCCACAAAAGGAAGAATCTGACGCATCTGATGACGCAAGCGCAGCAGGAAAATTAACTCGCGCAGTTTTGGGTTAACCTGGGGGTCTGGGGGTTGACGACCTTCCAGCTGAGCTATTAATTGGGCGTATTGAGCCGCCGTCAGGGGTTTGCCATCAATCGGCGATCGCGCTTCTGTAATAATCTCCGTCCGCAACACTTCTTCCGGCGTATCCTCTGGTGGCGGCAATGCCAGCAAAAATTGCAGGGCGCCAACGTAAAAAGTTACATGGTTCATGTGGTTAATAATTTTTCCAACGCGATCGCCCAGCGGCGATCTAGGAGAATCTGCTCTGTCAAAGGGGATGAAAGCCAACCATGAGACTTTTGTCGGCTTGACTTGCTGCTGTTGAGCCACTCCCCGGTCTCTTGACACGGGGATTCAGGCTGGAATAATGGTACATCTTTTCGTCCGGTCTTGTTTGCACAAAACGACTATCTGGACATACTTTTCCAGCTTAAAGGAGATCCTCTCGGATGGGGAACCAG
>NZ_JBHFNP010000324.1:0-72186 GCF_041929235.1 Microseira sp. BLCC-F43 | reverse complement strand
CCAATCGCCATCTCTGTTTCGGGATTGGTAATTTCCCCTATTGTTACTGGCGCGGCGGGCCCGAGAGATTCCCTTTCTCTTCCCGTTTCTATTTGAGATTCACTCTTCGCCACTGTTTCGCCGATCGCCATCTCTGTTTCGGGATTGGTAATTTCCCCTATTGTTACTGGCGCGGCGGGCCCGAGAGATTCCCTTTCTCTTCCCGTTTCTATTTGAGATTCAATAATGGGAACTTTTTCTGGAGTCGAAGCATCTTGAGGAATTATCAACTCCTCAGAATTGTCAGAGGTAAGCGGTGAATCAGACAAACTGGAGGGGATGGGAAAAGTAACTTCTGCACTTTCCTGGGGTTTTGGGTTATTTGTATCCTCTGGCAATGAGTCTGGTTTCACCGTTCACCTCTGACCTTTTTCGTGAGATTTTGGATGGGTTTATTGCTTAATCAATCTAAAATCTGCAATCTGCCATCTAAAATTCCTATGCGTGTACGGCAAGTAATTGATCTACTTGCTTAGCGGTTTCAAAGAAGAAGGCGGCGTTTTCTTCTGGGGTGGTGGGTAGAATCCCATGTCCCAAGTTTAGAATATGACCTCGGTTGCCTGCTTTGCGAATTGTATCGAGGATGCGTTCTCGGATAAATTCTTTGGAACCGAACAAAACGCCTGGGTCTATATTTCCTTGGACTTTGACATGTTTGCCCAATCTTTCCCTTGCTTCTGCCATATCTACTGCCCAGTCTACCGTAACGATATCGGCGCCGCATTTGGGCATTCTTTCTAGCACGCCAGCGCTGCCGCTGACTAATATAATTAACGGCGTATCCGGATGGGTTTGCTTGACTTGATCGAACACCCGTTTTTGATAGGGTAGCGCAAAGGTATCGTAATCTTGGGGACTTAATTGTCCAGCCCAAGAATCAAACATTTGCACGACTTGGGCGCCGCAGTCAATTTGGTAGCGGACGTAGGTGGCGATCGCGTCTGCGAGTTTACCCAATAATTGGTGCAAAATCGTTGGGTCGGAAAATGCCATGTGTTTAATCACCGAGTAGGTTTTGGAACCTTTCCCTTCCACGGCGTAAGCTGCTAAAGTCCAAGGCGCACCCACAAAACCCAAAACCGTGGATTGATTCCCCACTTCTTGGCGCAATCCCTGCAAAATTGTTTTAATAAACGGCAGAGATTCTTCTGGGTTTAACTCGCGCAGGTTCTCGACTTGTTCGGCGGTGCGAATCGGAGAGTGGATAATCGGACCTTTCCCTTCGGCAATATCCATGTCGATGCCCAATCCCGGCAACGGCGTCACAATATCGGAAAATAAGATTACGCCATCTGGTTGGAAAGCTTTCCAAGGTTGCAAGGAAACTTCAATCGCCACTTCCGGAATTTCCGATCGTTCGCGAAACGAAGGATACTTTTCTCTTAAATCTCGGTATGCTTTCATATACCGTCCCGCTTGGCGCATCATCCAAACTGGAGGACGGTCTAACGCTTCACCCCGTGCGGCACGCAATAATAAAGGTATCTGGCTTGAAAGAGCCATATCTACTTCTACCCTAGTCAGATTTTAAGTGCATTTGCTAGCTTACCACTCAATGCGAAGCCGGGTAATGAGTAATTGGTCAAGGGTCACGAGTACTAGACTGTAGGGGTTGACATATTACAAAACCAACCAATTAGCCATTAGCCATTAGCAATTAGCAATTACCTCACAATGCAAATTCCCCAATTTCAATTCTGCATCCTTGTTGGGGACTGGCGCTAACCGCATCGGCAACATCTTCCCAGTCGTTGATTCTGGCATTATAATAGACATATTCGCCCGCCGGGAAGTCGCGGGTGGGGTTGGCGCAGTAGCGATAAGTTCGACCAGCTTCGGGATCAGCTACGACTACGAGAGCATCTGTAGATGGGGGACAGTTATCGAAGACGCGCAGTCCATCATCATTTTCTAATAACTGGCGTCTGCGGTCATTGGTTATCGTTCCACCACCCGAAGCAATTGGCGTCCCCGGTCTTAAATCTCCGCTAGCCGCATCATAAGTATACTCCCCTGCCCGTACCAACCGCGTCGGGTTGGCGCAGTAGCGATAAATTTGGAAAGCTTCGGAAAACGATACCACCACCAAAGAACTGGTAGAAGGAGGACAGCTATCCAATACCCTCAAACCATAATCATTTTGCAAAATTTGTCGCCTGGGGTCATTTGTTGGCGAAGTGGAACCGAAGGCGACACTTGTCCCCGATCATCCAGAAATAGATAAGGTATATCTGCCCCTCGTGTTATTTTGTCCTAAAACCAGAAGTCTGTATTGCCCAGTTGCAGGGACGCGAAAGCGCAGCGAACCGTTGATATCATCGTCAGCGACTTGTCTCCCCGTATCCGAGGCAATTAGAACTATTACCGGGGAAAGATTGCTCCCTTCTTCCTGCGCGACTGCAATATTAATAATGTCCCCTTGCCTAGCATTAAAAGTATATTCGTCACCGGGGGCAGATTGAAGTGGAGAACCCACCCTCGACTCGTTGCGGAAGCGAAACGCCGGAGAATTAGCGCGGATAAACCCATTTACAGTATCCCCGTCTCTTAATGCAGTTTGCGCGATCGCACCCAAGTTGCTTAATAGCATCATCCCAGTTACCGCAACCGTTGCCGCAATTTTCTTAATCGACATCAGACTCTTGATCATATGCGCCCGGTGTAACCTGTCGAGACAGATTATATCCGGCTGCGGTTCCCGTACTACCCAGGGTAGTAGGTAATCAAAAACCAATTACCCATTACCAATTACCCATTACCACTCAAAAGCTTAAAATTCCTTCGTCGGCATCCAGGTGCGCCATAATTCCCACAGGTAAGGCGGCGTTGACGCCATCGTGTCCGAAGGGCAGATCCGAGATAATGGGGAGGGAAAGGTCGGATAAGCGATCGCTCAACACTTCCTCTACACTAAAACTAGGTATCCCCGCCACGGGTTCGCAGCGACTAAAACGTCCCAACGCAATACCCCGCACTTTTTTAAACGCCCCGCATAACCGCCATTGTGTCAGCATTCGGTCAATCCGATAAGGCGCTTCCGTCACATCTTCCAAGGCGAGAATCACATTATCTAACCCAGGTTGTATCGGCGTTCCCAGTAAATGCGTCGCCACTGTAAAATTAGCTGGTAATAAAATACCGCTGACCTTTCCCCCACCCCACCCAATTCCTTTTAAAGGTTCTAACTCGTGTTTTTCTACCCAATTAAATAAGCGTTGCAACGACCAATCTGGCTCATCTGCAATTGTAGTCATTAATGGCCCATGTACGCCGGAAATTCCCGTTTGATAAAGACTCCAAAGCAATCCCGTCACATCAGAAAAACCAATTAACCATTTGGGTAATTGGTAATTGGTAATTGGTAATTGCACATCAAATCTTTCTTCTCCCCGCCTCCCCGCCTCCCCGCCTCCCCGCATCTCCCCATCTCCCCAATCCCAATTTTCCAATAACCGGGCGCTGCCGTAACCGCCTCTGGCACAGAGAATTCCCTTGACATTTGGGTCAATCCATGATTCTAAAAGCTCGTGGCGACGAATTTCATCCGTACCTGCAAGATAGCCCCAACGCTTGTCGATACTGGTGCTAATTTCTACTTGATAGCCGCGACTTTGCCAAATCGTAACCCCTTGGTAAAATGCCTCAAATTCGCGCATCGCACCGCAAGGCGCAACGACTCGCAACAAATCTCCTGGTTGTAATCTTGGTGGTAGTTGACAGGGGTTGTTCATTATTTGTCCTCCTTCCCGCGGGTTTTACCTAAATAGTTCGGGAGCATTTCATCCACCGTGATTCATCCGGTGGATGAAATGCGACGCGGCGGTTTTAACCGCTGTCAGTCTTTACCTATTTGGGTAAGGCTATAGTAATATAGCAGCATCAGTCAAGTAACTATCACGCTAAAACTTAAATTTATTCACCTCAACCAAGCCAAAGCCCTTATGTTTGGCGAAATGACCAAGGAAAACACTCGCGCAAGCGAATTGGTTGTTAACCATCCCTCTGCCTGAAAGACGGAAATTAACCACAGCCAAGATAGAAACTTCACCTAGTCTAGGCATTCCTCCCGCCACTGCAATCTCTGATTCAGTGGCGGGAGGAATGCCGCGTTAATTTTGGTGCGGTAGGTGAACTATGTTTGACGCGAGAATCTACCAGCACCGAAATTAACAATCTCTTATGCAGCAAACAGATCAATCGGCAATTAGTTTAGCTATAATATTCACATGTGAACTTTTCAGAACTCATGGAATCGACGATTACGCTAGTTTGCAAGCTCAACCCAACGCCAGAGCAAGCAGATAAAATTAATGCTCTGTTAAAGGCGTTTGCGGATGGTTGCAATTATGCTAATCAAGAAGTTGATCCCAAAGTTACCAACAAAGCAACGATTCAAGCGTTGGTCTATCGAGACTTGCGGGCTAAGTTTGGACTGAGTTCTAATCAAGCGGTAAGGGTTTGTGCCCGTGTGGGAGCGAATCGCAAAACCGCAAAGTCTAAAGGCTCTACTGTAGAGACGTTTTCTCCTACCAGTGCAGATTATGACGCTCGGATCTTCTCTTTCCGTGAGAAAGACTGGACGGCATCATTAACGCTAATTGGAGGGAGAGCGCGCTTTAAGCTGATGATTGGCAATTACCAACGAGGTAAGCTTAAAGGTAAGAGTCCGACATCAGCAACACTTTGTAAGCACCGTGACGGCAAATACTATCTGCATATTTGTGTTGATATCAACAGTGATGAGCCAGCACCTACGGGCAAAGTTATCGGGATTGATTTGGGTCGTCGCGATATCGCGGTAACATCCACAGGGAAAAGTTTTTCAGGCAAGCAAATAACGGAGGTTAGAGACAAGTATTCCAAGGTGAGATCTTCTCTGCAACGGAAACGCTCGAAGGGCACAAGAACCACGCGCCGTAGGGTGAATGGTATCTTGCAACGGCTATCGGGCAGAGAGAAGCGCTTTCAAGCTTGGGTGAACCACAACATCAGCAAACAGATTGTGTCTCAAGCAGTTCAAACCGCTTCAAGTATTGCGTTGGAAGACTTAACCGGAATCCGGGAACGCACCAATGAGAAGCCTAGAAACAAAACAGAGCGAAGACGCTCTAACTCATGGGCGTTCTATCAGTTGCGGTCTTTCATCCAATACAAAGCGGTGATTGCTTCGGTGAAAGTCGATTTGATTCCGCCTGCTTATACGTCTCAAACTTGCGCGAAGTGCCTACATATCGGGCTAAGGAGCGGCAAGAAGTTTAAGTGTGGGCATTGCAACAATCAAGATGATGCTGATGCGAATGGTGCAAAAATGATTGAACTTTGGGGCTGTGCTGTAAACCAGCCTAGAGGCTCGGAGATTCTAAGCTGTCGCTTGGATGAACCAGGGCTACTGAAAGCCTACACCATACCCGCTTAGGGTTGGTGTAGGTAGTTTACTCATGTCTGCCCTCGCCAATCAAACAATTCGGCATACTACTTCTTGTGTAGGTAAAAAAGTTAAACAATACAAATGCTTGCCTCCAGAAATTAACAAGCAGAACTGGGGAATTCATAAGTTTGGTGAAACTTATAGCTTGAGTTTTCCAGCCATTAAGGAAACAAAGCGAGTCCCCGTAGCTGTTGCCTCAAGTCATTGGCAACCTATTTTAGATAGGATATTGTCCGGTGATACCTTGATCGATAAAGGCTCGGCTAAACTCGTCAAACACGCCCGCAAGTGGTATGCTTATATCTCTGTCACCCTGGAAGTTCCTTCAGTGCAGACGATTAACAGAATTGGGTGCGATATGCCTCCCTTCCGCTGCGCGAACGAGGGCAAAACAATTTAGCAGTGGTAGCACCAACTAAAGGCTTTGGTAAGTTTTTTAGCGGCAAGCAAGTCAAGCATCGTCGTCGTTATTTCCAAAAACGGCGGCACTCTTTGCAGTCAGCCTCTAAATTCCGGGCTTTAAAAAAGTAGAACAAGCGAGAACGCAGATGGATGGAGGCTGTTAACCACACCATCAGTAGAAGGATTGTCCGATTTGCAGAATACCTAAATGCTAACCTAGTGGTTGAACACCTAGAAGGGTGTCGTCAAACCATGAAACAGAGCAAGAAGAATCGTTCTGACAATGGAGAATCTAGACATGCTTGGGCCTACTACTCTTTAGAGCAAAAACTGGATTATAAGCTAGCTTTAAAAGGCTTAAAACTGATTAAACGTCCGGCTGCATATACCAGTAAATCTTGCTCTACTTGCGGCACTCTTGGAAACAGAAAAGGCCATCACTTTAATTGTCCTAATGGTCACTACCACAATGCTGATTTAAATGCAGCGAGAAACCTAGCCCAATGGGACGGTTTCTCATGTCCTTTGAACCTAGAGAGAGATGCGGTTGTAATAGCTGTATCTGGTTTAGAGGATGGGGTGCTTGGCACACCCCTGAACGCTGATGTTGGATTCCTCTCCTTGCGAGAGGAGTCTGTAGATGCAAGAATCTGCGTCGATTTATGGCGCAGAGTGTCAATGATAATATATGATTTGCCCAACACAATACACCGAAAATCACACGGGAGCGTTTCCACCCCGTCAATTCATTGCGGGGTGGAAACGCGACAAGCGCAGATTTATCCGTCGTCAAAATATGTTATAATAGGAAAAAATCAGAATTAAATTTCTGAATATACTCACGGCTCAAAGTGCTGGAGTATATTCACAAAACTCCCGTTGCTCGGGATACATCGGAAACTATCTAGAGAAGATAGTTTAACTATCAGGGTCGGAGTCGATCCGGCAGGACATATCCAAATATTAATAGTCAACAAACCGCGAGTCGAGTCAGCGAGTCCCAAAGCAAGTGTTCCGATGCCCCTGGGAGGGGATGTCCTGATAGCTAGGAAAGTTTAGCCAGAATCCCCGCAGATTTTTGCTCGCGGGGAGTGACTCAAAAAATAAGTTTTACAGGACTTACGCGAAGAGCAAAGTTTCTGCGTCGATCTCTGGTTCTCTGGCGACGATTTTTCAGAGAAACTTTGGTGTTGGCGTAAGTCCTATTTTAACTGACTTTAGCTTTGAGGTGTGAAACTTATTTCTGAGCTATTTCTCAGCAAAAAAGTAAAATTGGAAGTTAAATCCCCAAAATAACAATTCCCATGCATCGCATCATTATCACCGCTCAAACAGACGATAACTCTTTAGACGTTAACCTATCGAATATTTTGCAATTAATCCAACCCCTCGCCTCAAATTCCCAATGGGATATTTCTGAGTTAGATTGTTCCGGTAGTTCGGCGGATGAATTGCAACAGCTAGCGGATGCTAAAACAAGAGTAAGCGGTACAGACTTGCTGCGGTTAGCTACGAATTTAACCCCATTGCTTGATGGTCTATTTTCCGGCTATTTTGAAGGAAAAAATCAACCTTGGATCTCAATCCGCGCCGCCGATAACGTGGGTTATGAACTCCAGACTGAAAATCAAGAAGTGCTAGCGCGGATGCGTCAAAATTTCAAAAATGTTACCGATATGACTTATTTTACACCAGAAGAAATTATGGTGCAATATTTAAAAGAATGGGCGCAGGCACAAATCGATCAAACGGCTCAACCCGAAGTTAGACCCGATATTGCCATAATAGTATTGCAGTTAGTCGATAAATTTGAGGCTCTCAAAAATCGGCTGAAGGAATTAGAAGAAATTTGAATAGGGCGGGCAGGATGCCTACCCCACAAGAAAATTAAGTCTCTTGTGGGGTGGGAATTCTGCCCGCCTGCGCTTTTTCAGAGAAACCCAGTTTCTTTGCATCAGTCCTGTTCTTGTGGGGTAGGCATCCTGCCTACCTCACCTACAATATCTTGAAACCATGCCTCGAAGCGATCGCCCAACGCCTTCAAAGAATACTCTAATTCGGCTCTGGCACGACAATCCTTGCGGTTAATGGTATCTAATTTCCCCATTGCCTCGATTAACCCATCCACGCTATCAGGTTCGACTAAAAAACCCGTCTCCCCATCCCGGACAATTTCTGTCGGCCCACCCCGACGATATGATATCACCGGAACGCCACAAGCGAGAGCTTCAATTGCTACATTTCCAAACGCTTCTACCCAACGCGGCGTCATTAAAAGCGCCCGACACTGGCGCAATTGCTGCTGCAACTCATTTGTAGAAAGAAACCCCAAATAATCGATCGGCGCTGATGGAAAAGCCTCGCAAACTTGCTTCCAATAAGCTTCATCGTGCATCGCACCCATAACCTTCAAACGCAATCCCGCGCGATTTGCAACGGCTACAGCGTCTTCTAGACCCTTTTCTGGGGAAATTCGCCCCACCCATGCCAAACTTGATTGTGGTTCCGCGCAGAAATCGTACAGCGACAGATCGATACCATTACCCATACAGCGACAAGATTGGGCAAAAGGAAACGTCGCCGCCTGCGCCAGACTGTGAACGCCAATAGTACCGGGAAACTGCATCGCCACCCGTCCGATAATTCGATCCATCTCGTCGGAGAGGGAACCCATGCTGACTAAATGAGCAACCCGACGCTGAAAAAACGGTGTTAGGTAAAAAGGCAACCAATCGTAAGCAAAATTAACAATTAAATCCCAATCGTTCTGTACTTCCCGTGCGTAATCCCACAGATTCGCCAGTGCGGGATTTCCTGGCAGAATAATCGGAGCATCGCGCGCTTGAGTTTGAGCACTTAACTGATATTTTCCCGCAATTTGAACAATGGGTAGCGTTCCCAAAACCGAGCCAAAAGGCGCGATAATTTGCAGAGTATGACCGCGCCGGAGCATTTCTTGGGCAATATTTTTCAAGGTTAATTCTACACCGCCCCCTAACCCGGTTCCCAGCGGGCCGACGGGAGTAGAGATGAATAACAGTTTAGACATTTCAGATTGCAGATTGAATAATTGCAGATTTATTTTATATTGCAAATTGCAGATTTCAAATCTTAAATCTAAAATCTTAAATCTAAAATTCGTTGGGTGGATTCCTGGAATTAGACCGATTTTCCATGCCTGGTAAAGTGCGAATTCGGCTCAACTGAGTTAAAGCCCAACGGGCAGTTTCTTGCACTTCTTTATCCGGATCTTCGACAGCGTGGCGTAACAGTTGGCTGAGTTGACCCAATGATTCGTACATTCGGGTTAGATCGCGGATCGCATTCTTCCGCACCTCTGCATTATCATCTTGCAGCGAAACAGCTAAAGCCCGGTTCATCGGTTTGAGCGTGCGAGTGCCAATTTGGGACAGTGCTTCTAAGATTAAACTGCGTTGCTGGGAATCTGCATCCATCAATAAATCTAGCAAAGGCTGCATGGCTCGCGAATCTCCCCGCTGTGCCAGTTCCCAGATCGCTTTACGCCGCTTTCTGGGATCTCGATTGTGCAGATCTCGGATTAATTGATCGACTATATTAATTCTGGCGATGCGAGTTGTTTCTTGTACTGGCAGATTCTCTTCCTCCGATTGTGGGGCTGATTGTTCTGGGTGAGATTGTGGCTGGGAATTTTCTGGATTCGGTTGTTCCGGCAAGGTAGTAAAGGGATTGCTGCCGTTGTTAGCCTCCGATCGCTTTGATGCTTCTAAATAGTGTTCTGGTAAAGGGGAAATTGGGGTATTGTAGCCGTTTTTGCCCGCTTCTATTTCATGGTTGCCAAAGTTAGCCTCAAACTCATCGATATCTAGTACATCGGGGGAGGCTGAATCTGGTAGCGGTTTTTGCTGTTTTGGCTCGGGTTGGTTATCGTAACGTCGCTGCAAGTAGTATAGTCCCCCAGCGATGGCAAAAAACACCACCGCCGCACCGATCCACGCCAAGGACCATTTGTTACTTAAAAACTCGAAAGCCGGAGTTTGTTTGGGGGCAGGTTTTGGCTGATTAAGGCTTGGTAGCGTATCCGTTGGACTTGGGGAAGGCTTCGGGGTAGCCTGGGCTACTGGCAACGGCACTGGCGAACCTGAAAATAAATTGTTAGTGCCTCTCTCAACGCCTGGGGTGCGTTGGGTTGCCTCACGCTCTTGCGTCGCCGTTGTGCCGACTGAACTGGGGGCAAAGCCGAGGCAAGTGATACAAGTTATTAGAAACAAAACAAAGCGTGGGGGCATCATAAACCAACTCACGGCTAGAACAGGTAGCCAAACTATCCGCTGGGTAGATAACTTGGGCTAGTTCAATCCTAAACTGGCATCTACCCAGAAACTATGAAAATACGCTTTGCAGTTTACAGTAAATTTACAAATTTCACTGTGAGTAGAGATTTAATCGTATCCGTAAGGCGTATCCGATTTGGCAGTAGCAAGCAGGCGATCGCAAGAGCTTCCCGTAGCAAATCGCCCTCTCGTCAAAAATTGCTCCTAGCGCCAAAGTTCTGATTTAGATTCTACTGGCACTGGCACCTCCCGTCCTCGCAAGACAGACGAATCTAATTGGCTAGTAGGTTCTTCCAGGGGTTGAGGCATCTTGCCAACCCTTGGCTTGGGTTTGAGGCGATTTGCCAGTATATCCCGCTGATTCACTAGGTATATACTTACCAAGGTTAAGCCGACGCCGCTCCACTCGAGTGAATTGAGCATTTCCGACAAAAACAGGTTGCCAAACAACAGGGCGAATACTGGCGTCAGGAAGGTAAGCGAACTCAAACTCGTCAAACTGCCACTGGATGCGAAGTAGAAGAATAAACCATATGGGATGGCGCTGCCAAATACTGTCGAGTAGCTCAACGCCATCCAACCCGATAGATCGATATTCACCCACTGCTGGCTTTCAGTCGCAGCCGAAAGTGCGAATAACGGCAACCCGCCTAAAATCATATGCCATCCCGTAGCAACCACTGGATCGGCATAGCGACAAAGGTGACGCGCGATCGCCGTTCCCACCGCCATCGCCAGTGCTGCCACTAGCATCAACCATTGTCCATAATGGGTCGTGAGCGTTGCCGGTTCTAAGTTGACTAAAGATGGGGAATCGTTGGCAATACCCAGTCCCGATGCCCCAATTTGGTGCAGCCATTCAAAAATCCACTGCTTTGGTAACCCAATCAAACTAATCCCCAACACCCCCAAACCGAGTCCCAGCCAACCAAAGAGTCCGATCCGTTCCCCAAATAACCACAAAGATAATAACGCCACTGCCAGGGGTTGCGAGTCAATCATCACCGATCCCAAACCCGCATCGGTGCGAACCAATCCTGCTGCTAAAAACCCTTGAAACAATGCCCCATCGACTAAAGCAAACAAGCCGATCCACAGCCATGCTAACCAGCTATTGGGTTGCCGTCTTCCCGTCATTGCCGCGAACAACAACACTAACACCCCCGCTGGCACTAAGCGCACCCCAGCCATAAACAGCGGTGTCGTATGGGGAATTACCCCTTTCATTGCCACCATTGCCGTCCCCCACAGGAAAAATGGCGCAATTAACAACAGGAAAGATCCAGGCAATTTAGATTCATTTCTTTGACTTTCGCGCCCTGATCTGGTATCATCTTTTGCTTTTTCCACTGTGGCGGTCAACCTGAAGATGCTTGAAATGTGAAATCGATTTAGTATCCAGTGCATGAAATAGCTCCAAGACTTTTAGAGCTTGGACTCGCTTGTAATGCATCTTATTGTAGAGTATCGTGAATTTATATTAAGAATCCGACACATAGAGAAATATCTGTTAAATGAGGTAGAGTTTGGCCCGAAGGCAAGACTGAGGGCCCAAGAGAACCTAGCGAGCCAGTTCTACTGGTGAGGTAATAAGGCAAACTAGAATTGCTGGACTCTGGTTGGAACATGGGTGATGGGGAAGACTCTTGAAGATGGGGAAGAATTACGTTCGATCTGCTTCATCTCCCTTGTCTCCCTTGTCTCCCTTGTCTCCCTCTCCCTCTCCCTATTACTTTGACTGCCTATCATGTGGCCTTTTAAGCCTAGATTTCGCAAACAAATTGCTCGGATTGAAATTACCGGCGCGATCGCATCCGCCACCCGCAAACGAGTCCTCGAAGCTCTCAAAACCATTGAGGAAAAACGTTTTCCTGCCTTACTGCTGCGGATCGATAGCCCTGGTGGCACCGTAGGAGATTCCCAAGAAATCTACAGCGCCTTGAAGCGCCTGCAACAAAAGGTCAAGATCGTCGCCAGCTTCGGCAATATCTCGGCATCTGGCGGCGTTTACATTGGCATGGGCGCGACTCATATCATGGCGAACCCAGGTACGATTACTGGGAGTATCGGTGTAATTCTACGCGGCAATAACTTGGAACGCCTGCTGGATAAAATCGGTGTTTCTTTTAAAACAATTAAATCAGGACCGTATAAAGATATACTGGCATTTGACCGAGAACTCACTGATGCGGAAAAAAATATACTTCAAGAATTGATCGATATCAGCTATTCCCAGTTTGTCCAAACCGTAGCCTGTTCGCGCAACTTGGGGGTAGAAACCGTGAGGAGTTTCGCGGATGGGCGTATTTTTACAGGAGAACAAGCATTACAGCTGGGGATTGTAGACCGGCTCGGCACCGAAGAAGATGCCCGACGTTGGGCAGCAGAACTGGTGGGACTCGACCCGGAAAAAACCAGGTGTTATAACTTTGAAGAACGCAAACCAGCGCTCAACCGCTTCCTGTCTGAGAAAGCTCAAGCAAGTTCGGGTTTGGTAGCGGGGATCAATTGGTTAGAATTCGAGCTGTCTACGAGTGGTTTACCTTTATGGCTGTATCGACCTTAAACGGTCACGAGTCATTTGTCCTGTCCAAACAGCCAATTACCAATTACCAATTAGCAATTACCAATAACAAAACATGGAGGATTTTAGCGTGGAGTGGCAAGTTCGCGCAATTCGCGGGGCAACAACTGTATCAGAAAATTCGGTTGAGGCAATTCGAGAAGCAGTGATGGAACTGCTAGAGCAATTAGAACAGGGGAATCATTTAGACCCCAACGATATCATCAGTGCAATTTTTTCTGCCACCCGCGATCTGGATGCAATTTATCCAGCAGCGATCGCCCGCGAACGTCCCCACTGGGATAACGTGGCACTGTTAGATGTCCAACAGATGCACGTCGAGGGCGGTTTAGAGCGCTGCATTCGCTGTCTGATCCACGTTAACGTCCCCAAACCTAACGCGGTAATCTACCATCCCTACCTGCGCCAAGCCAAAAACCTCAGACCCGACTGGAGTATATTGAGCGATCGCAGTCATACCGTTGCACCTGTCGCTGGTAACTGATAGGGACAGACGGGGGAAGGGGGGAAAGGGGGAAAGCGGGATTTGGGGGATTTGGGGGAAGGATGAACCAACGCTTTCGCATTTCGCCCTGACGGAATGATGATTTCTAGGTCAGGGCACTTTCCTGGACTTTCCCTTTCCCCCTTCCCCCCTTCCCCCCTCAGTTGCCTTATGTCTGCGAATTAAGTTAAATTTAGTTAAGATTTGTTATCGGTTCTAATTTTCATGGTGTACCGATTGCTTTGCCGCTTGGTTGGCGCGAAGCGTTACATTAACCATCAAAAAATTAGTTGGATCTGAATTTAGAGGCAACCATATGAAATTGTCCTGGAAAGTTGTCCTGCTGTGGACGTTGCCTGCCTTGGTGATTGGATTTTTCCTCTGGCAAGGTGCATTTGCCCCCGCGCCCGCAGATATGGGCAAGAACGCTGCTAGCACTCGCATGACCTACGGGCGCTTTTTAGAATACCTGGATGCGGGTAGAGTCATCGGTGTCGATCTGTACGATAGCGGTAGGACAGCAATTGTCGAGGCGATAGACCCGGAACTAGACAACCAACCCCAAAGGTTGCGCGTGGACTTACCCGCCGCCGCCCCCGAACTAATTGCTAAACTGCGCGATAACAAAATTAGTTTTGATGTCCACCCAATCCGCAATGACGGGGCTATTTGGGGATTATTGGGCAATCTGGTATTTCCAATTTTGCTAATTGCTGGGTTGTTTTTCCTGTTCCGTCGTTCTAACAACATTCCCGGCGGTCCCGGACAAGCGATGAGTTTTGGCAAATCTCGCGCCCGCTTTCAAATGGAAGCCAAAACCGGCGTTAAATTTGACGATGTGGCGGGGATTGAAGAAGCCAAAGAAGAATTGCAAGAAATCGTCACTTTCCTCAAACAACCGGAGAAATTCAGCGCTGTGGGTGCGCGCATTCCCAAAGGCGTGTTGTTAATTGGTCCTCCGGGAACTGGTAAAACTTTACTCGCTAAAGCGATCGCTGGAGAAGCAGGAGTTCCTTTCTTCAGTATTTCGGGTAGCGAATTTGTCGAAATGTTCGTCGGTGTCGGTGCTTCCCGCGTGCGCGACTTATTCAAAAAAGCCAAAGAAAACGCCCCCTGCTTGGTATTCATCGATGAAATTGACGCCGTAGGTCGTCAGCGCGGTGCAGGAATAGGCGGCGGTAACGACGAACGCGAGCAAACCCTCAACCAGTTATTAACAGAAATGGACGGGTTTGAAGGCAATACCGGCATTATTATCATCGCCGCTACCAACCGCCCCGATGTATTAGATGCTGCCTTGTTGCGTCCCGGACGCTTCGACCGTCAAATTTTAGTCGATGCTCCCGATATTAAGGGACGTCTGGAAGTTCTCAACGTTCACGCGCGGAACAAAAAACTAGCACCGGAAGTATCGTTAGAAGGTATCGCCCGTCGCACCCCTGGCTTTACAGGCGCAGATTTGGCGAACTTGCTCAACGAAGCTGCTATTTTAACCGCCCGTCGCCGCAAAGATGCGATTACGATGGCGGAAATTAACGATGCTGTTGACCGCGTCGTTGCCGGGATGGAAGGTACGCCCCTCGTGGATAGCAAGAGCAAGCGGCTAATTGCTTATCATGAAATCGGACATGCGATCGTCGGCACGCTGCTGAAACACCACGACCCAGTCCAGAAGGTAACGTTAATTCCACGGGGACAAGCGCGGGGATTGACTTGGTTTACACCGAATGAAGACCAAGGATTAATTTCTCGCGCCCAGTTGCTAGCGCGCATTACCGGCGCTTTGGGCGGTCGCGCTGCGGAAGAAATTATCTTCGGCGATGCGGAAGTAACCACTGGTGCTGGTGGCGATTTGCAACAAGTATCCGGTTTGGCGCGACAAATGGTCACCCGCTTCGGCATGTCCGATTTGGGTCCATTGTCTTTAGAAAGTCAAACTGGCGAAGTATTTTTGGGTCGCGACTTTATGACCCGCGCCGAGTACTCGGAAGAAATTGCCGCCCGCATTGATGCCCAAGTGAAAACGATTACAGACGACTGCTACAAACAAGCCAAGCAAATTATCCGGGATAATCGCACCGTCATCGATCGCTTGGTAGATCTGTTGGTGGAAAAAGAAACCATTGACGGTGAAGAATTCCGGCAAATTGTGGCTGAGTATACCGTCGTTCCGGAGAAAGAACAGTACGTTCCTCAACTGTAATTTTAGATTTTAGATTTTGGATTTTGGATTGAATAGATTCTGAAATCTAATATCAGCTAATAGATAGGGATGATAAATATCATCCCTTTTTTTTGTGTCTTCTGATTGCCGACCTGTTCTTTGGATTTATAGCGGATTGCAGGCGGATGAGTTACAGCGAAAGTTTGTGTAGCGGCAGCCTTAAGACTGCCGCTACACAAACGAAGCCTTTTGGCTGTCCTGACTCGAAAAGCAATCTGCTGTATCCTGTAGGCTCTCCTACCCTAGCGACGGCACAATCTAGCAATCTAAACTAGATTTTTTATCTCTAAACTTATAATTATTTATATATTTAGATAGATAAGATTGCTATTAAATTTATATGTTTAGGTAGATTTAATTTGATTGATTTTGAATATAGCGTTAAGGAATGGTTTTTAGGAAGAGGAAACCAGGATCATACAGCCTATAAATAAATGTTTCGCGCTGTTTGAATTTTTTTCAGGACTTACGCAAAGAAACCGGGTTTCTACGAAGAAACAAAGGTGATGACCTCGTGGCCCGTAAGTTTTATTTTTGATGAAGATTACACAGAAATACTTGTCATTGGTGACAGGGTTAGATAATATTTTGATTAAATAAATACATTGAAAGTCCTGATGGCAAATTCTGAAATATGATGAAATTAAAGGCACTGGGTCCATACTCTCTATCTATCGTCTCAATCCTGCTCGGTGTAGGATGTGGAATGCCAGCGATCGCTGCCTCTCCTTTTGAAGTCTGGCTAGTCGATCAGTCGAACTCACCAGGACTTAATTATGGCGGGAACATAGCTATTTACGATGGCAGCGCTCTAACTCTAGGCAGTTCCCCTCTTTCAGGAGTTACGCCCCAAAAAACGATTGATTTAAGCGGATTAGGCGGACAGACTGGTCTGTGTTCGACAACCACAGGAACCAATCCAGTCCGTCCCCACATGCTCTTGTTTAATTCAACCTACACCCACGCTGTTCTTTCTTTTGTGGCGAGTGGTCATGTGGCAATTTTTGACACAGCAACCTACGACCCAGTTGCTTGTCTCAGAACAGCGCAGGGGGTAGGAGGTGTCCGTCAAGCCCATGCAGCTTTTCCCGCTTTAGATGATAGCTATATCTTAGTAGCCAATCAAAATGGCAAACTTTTGGAGCGAATTGATACTAACTATCAAAACAATCTTTTTACCCTCAATCCAGCGGCAACTCTCAACTTAGCGACCTGCACCACCCCAAACGGAAATGCTTGCGAACAGACGGAAGTTCGTCCTGATAATGCACCGATTTGTCCAATGCTTAATTCATCAAGTAATTTAGGATTTATTACCTTGCGGGGTGGCGGGTTATTTGTCGTCGATCCTAAATCTAACCCCATGAAAATTCTGGCAGAGTACGATCGAACGACCGTTCATGGTAATGGCTGTGGTGGTATAGAGACAGGAGGGAGCATGTATATCAACTCTGGGGCGGGAAGCCAATCAGAAAACCCCTCTGAGTTTGATGTCTATCAGTTTCCCCTGAGTGGCTACAGTCCATCCAATCTCCCCAATCAGCCAGGAATTACCACGATTTTCTCAGACGACACGACACCAATGCGGGATTCTCATGGCATGATTGCTGTTGGGGAATACCTGTGGGTAGCGGATCGGGGCTTGAATCTGATCGAGGTGTTTGATATTACTTCAAATAATCGAGTCAATACTATCGATCTCATAGGCGAGACTCCCGATTTGATCGATATTTCTCCTGATGGTAATCAAGTCTATATCTCTCTCAGAGGGCCTAATCCCCTCAGCGGATCTGCCCATGTTGCTGCTGGGACTACTCCTGGACTGATGGTGATTGATGTCCTACAAGGGGGTAAAACAGGACAGATAAAAGGAGTCATCCCTATTAGCAACATAGATCGAGGTATTGAACGAGCAGATGGACATGGAATCCGTGTCCGGCAGATTCAGCCTGTTCCCGAACCCAGTTCCACCCTCAGCCTCCTAGCCCTCGGCACTCTAGGCGCAGGTTCAGTTTTGCAGCGCCAACAGAAGCAGAAATCAGCTATCAGCGTTACGGACAAACTTTAGACGCAAGTTGCCCCTTTAGATCCTATTCCCGTGGCTGATAATAGCGACAACCTTGGCATGGCCCATCGGGGTTAACCGCGCAACGCAGGTAGGCGGAACGGGCATTAAATTGACAGGTAATATCGCCGATTAGCTCACCTACGCCTTCGACGTATTGTACCTCTGGCGGCTGATGAGGCATTCGCAATGGCATCATGCTTGCTCGTTCCATCGCCAATCTTAGCTGTTCTCGCGCCCGCGTTTCTGCTTGACGCATGAACCACACGGACAACACTGGTGGGATTAAGCCAATGGTAAAAACAATCAGCGTTTCTAACATTTTGCTTGATTGGGTAATGGGTAATTGGTAATTGGTAATTGCTAATCTTTATTTAAGTTGCTTTAAACTCATGATATCATGTTCTTAGGCAACCGTTTTGTAACTTTTAATAGTCTGTAATCGCGCCGGATTTGCCATATTATTTTCTATAAAAATAAAAATTGTTACGCAAATGCTTCGCCCGTGCTAATGGCTAAATAAAAAATAAACAGTCAATAATTCAGGACTTAGGCACGACATTGCCATCACCTTTGTTGCTACCTATATATGTGGTTTCCTCTCCCAAGGATTTTTCAGAGAAACTTTGGTGTTTGCTTAAGTAATCTAATTAACTCAAGTTGCTAGTTATAAGCTTTGGCGGCAAAGAAACTTTGGTGAGCTGAAAAATCGTGGGTTTGACTCTGAGAAATATGCAGACCGCACGAGTCCGCGCACTCGCGCACGCACTCGCGTTCGCGAACGACGCATCACCTTTGTTTCTGACGCTCGGTAATTGGTAATTGGATTCATTGGTGCTTGCATCCTGGCAATTACCCATTACCCATTCAGAAACCCGGTTTCTTCCGAGATTTCTCAGAGTCAAACCCACGATTTTTTAGAGAAACCGGGTTTCTTTGTCAAAGGATGTAACTAGCAACTTGGGTTAATTACTGAGCAGCTCTGGAGGCAATTGACAATTAGCAATTAGCTATCCGTATGCTGCCAATGCTACCGGACATGATATGATTTCATCATATATAATTTTTACCTAGATAATATGGACTGCTGTGATGCCTCGGCGACAAGGATTGCGGCGTTGAAAAAGTTGCCTATGAAGGGGGATGTGAATTATCTCTAGATGCAAGAATACCCGTCTCTTTAGAGCGGGGAGTATCAAGAACAACCCACGCCTACAGACCCTGCTAGACGGTAGCATCCAGGCGGAGGACATCGAGTTTGAGTGGGAAATCGTTCAGGGGGCGACAACCGTGCTGAACCCCTTATTTATCAAGGTTTTGGCTCTCTTAACCCTGAAAGACATTTGAGCTTATTGACAGTCTTATTGACAAGAGCTTGGTCGGGCGAGCATCTCAAAGCTATTTCTACGGTTGTTGCTACTAATTCTGGTCTGCTCACCCGACCAAATTTTATTGAGGACAAGGAAGCTAAAACCATTGCCTTATCTATATTTGGGGGCGCTTGTCGCCCCCTGAAGGGAAATCGCCTACCTACAACTGCGCCAAATTAAGGAAAACAGCTTTGACCTGTTCGAGTTTTCCCTCTCCAGCTATCTGATGGTGCCGGTCAAGCCGGAGTTGGCCAATCTGGGATAGTTAAACAATATGTATCTAATTGTTAAATTCGCCGAATGCAAAGAATAATAAAATTTCACTCAAACTATAGACATTAGTAACCGAAAGTGGTAAATTATTAAACAAGTTTTTGGTGTTGGTAATGCAGCTAGTTGAAAAGCATATCATCTATCGTCACCACTAACTTTATCAACAGTAGTATTTGGAGCAGAATTAACTCATCGAAGACAAGCAATCAAAGCCAGCCTTGACGATCGGCGTAAGCTCCGAAACTCAAGGATAAATTGTCACGATCGCTAGAGAAAAGCGAGGTTTTTAAATAGGAGAAAACCTGAAGGATGGCATAGTCGCTCGTGACAGCATATTGTTGAGACATGGGTGAGAAAGTTGCTCAAATGAAGTAGAGTTAATTGAATTATTAAAGAATTGGTTAGATTTGATGTAAAGGAATTAGAAAAGCCCGAAAGTTCAGGGATTGAATACCAAAAAGGCAAGTCAACTACCGCACACCAACCCTAACGGGTATGGTGTGGGCTCTCATGGCGCCTGTTGACCAGACGGCTAGACTTCGACTTTGCTCAGTCTAGCAGCCGTTAAGACCAAGAGTTAAAGTTCGTACCAAGGAATGCGTGCCAGTTCCTTGCTCTACAACTGAGTAATTAAACAGGTCATTAAGGGAAAGCCAGTGTTACTCAGAAAGTACCGAGTCTTAACACCGTCCTTGCAAACCTAACCAGTAATGAGAGGCAGCAGTAATGCGCGTTTTCGTACTAGATAAAAACCTCAATCCTCTTGACCCATGCCATCCAGCACGGGCGAGAGAACTATTACGCAAAGGGAGGGCTAAAATATACAGACGCTATCCATTCACCATTGTTTTGCAGGATAGAAGTACTGAGGATTCAGTCACCCATCCTCATCGAATTAAAATCGACCCCGGCAGCAAAACAACTGGGTTCGCTGTTGTCCAAGAAGAAACAGGTCGTGTCACAAACGCCCTGGAAGTTTCTCACAGAGGGCAACAAATTAAAGACGCTCTTGAGTCTCGAAGGGCTTTAAGAAGAGGTCGGCGTAACCGTAAAACTCGATACCGCAAGCCTCGTTTCTTGAACAGAACTCGTAGACAAGGTTGGCTTCCACCTTCTCTAGAAAGTCGAATTGCCAACATTGAAACTTGGGTAAGACGAATCAGAAAACTCTGTCCAGTCGTTGCTATTTCTCAAGAGTTGGTTAGGTTCGACTTACAGCAAATAGAGAACCCAGAGATTAGCGGTGTAGAGTATCAACGGGGCGAACTATTTGGCTTCGAGGTCAAGGAGTATTTACTTCAAAAATGGGGTAGAAAATGCGCTTACTGTGGCGTTGAAAATGTTCTATTTGAGATTGAACATATCCTTGCGAAAAGCAAAGGTGGCTCTAATCGAGTTAGCAATCTTTGTCTTAGCTGTCACTCCTGCAATCAAGCCAAGGGAAATAAATCTGTTGAGGAATTCCTCAAGAAAAAACCTGAAGTTCTCAAGCGGGTTTTAGCGCAAGCCAAAGCACCCCTCAAGGATGCTGCGGCTGTCAATGCAACTCGTTGGGAGTTGTATAGAAGGCTTCAAGCTACGGGCTTACCTGTAGAGGTAGGTTCAGGAGGTCGAACGAAGTTTAACCGTAAAACCAGAGGGATTGAAAAGCACCACTGGACTGATGCAGTCTGTGTTGGAGTATCAACTCCTGAAAAACTTCTCCTTAATGGGGTTAAACCTTTGATTGTCAAAGCTAAAGGGCATGGTAGAAGACAGCGCTGCGGCACTGACCGTTACGGCTTTCCTATTCGTCATGCCCCTGCTCAAAAGTTTTTCATGGATTTCCAGACAGGTGATTTGGTCAAAGCCAATGTTCTGACTGGAAAGTATGCAGGAACCTATACGGGTCGGATTGCTATCCGATTTAAACCAAGTTTCAAATTAACTACAGGAGGTAAGAGTTTCGACGTGCATCCAAAATATTTGAAAATCATTCACAGAGCTGATGGCTACGAATATGCATCTTGAAAATAAGGAAACGCTCGCGCTCAATTTATTTACTGGCGGCAATTCCCCAGACGCTAAACCATCGACGGTACTCGCTGCGCGAGGGTATTCCGCCTCGGTTATAGCGTCCGCCCCCTTGCCGCATTTTAGGTGGGAAGGTGACGAAGTAGGCGCAGATAGCATCAAGAAATGGGAAAGAAAATGTGGTGATTGTGGTGGGGAAAATATTAAAAGCTAAATTATATCGCAAAAAGAAAGGAAGTAAATCAAGAGAAAAAGCTCGTAAGCTAGTCGCTAGAGTTCACGAACGTATTAGCAATGCCCGTCAAGAATTTCTAAATAAATTATCAAGAAAAATAGTCAATGATAATCAAGTAGTGGTTGTTGAGAATTGGAACGTCAAGGGTATGGTATGCGCGGCGCGCACGCACTCGCGTTCGCAATCATAACTTAGCTCTAGCTATCTCTGATGTCGGATGGGGAATGTTTGTTAACCTTGACTATAAACTTGAACAGAAAGGTGGTTTATTGGTTGAGATTGATAGATTTTTACCGAGTTCTAAAACCTGCTAAAGTTGTATTTATCAAATGTCAGAAATGCCATTAGATGTTAGAGAATTGACTTGTCTTCGTTGTGGTACACACCATGACAGAGACGAAAATGCGAGTAAAAACATTCGAGCAGAAGGCATCAGACAATTATCGGTCTTGGGAACCAGGACTGCTGCTGAAGGAGGGAAAGTAAGACCAAAAGGCGGGCGCAAGTCTGTCTTGAGGCATTCCCCTGTGAGTTCAGAAGCCTACGCTGTACCGTCAGGTCAGTATGGGTAGTTCACTCGACAATTATTGCTCAGAAAAATGGTGATGGCTATACTTTCCGATCCTAAAGGCGGTTCAAACCGCCGTGTCAAATTGCTTTGCGAGTTAAAACATCGCGGTTGCCGTTTTCCAGTGAGGTTTTAGATGAACAGTACTTTAGAAGATTTGACTATAACTCAGTTAATCGCTATGGGTGCATCACAACATCCTGACGCCATAGCGCTCGTAGCTCAAGATCGTTCACCCCTAACCTACAGTTGCCTTTGGGCTCACATTCAGGACACAGTCAAAACCTTAAATTCAATGGGTTTGGGTCGAGGTGAGCGCATTGCAATTGTGCTACCCAATGGCCCAGAAATGGCAGTTGCTTTTCTGAGTGTTGCTGCGTGTGCCATCAGTGCGCCACTCAACCCTGGCTATCAGGCACCTGAGTTTGACTTCTACTTGAGCGATCTGAAGGCAAAAGCGCTGATTATCCAATCGGGAATGGATTCCCCTGCAATAGCAGTAGCAGAGGCTCTTAATATTCCCATCATCGAACTGGTGCCGCAGTTGTCGGCACCAGCAGGAATTTTTCAGCTAGTGAGTGATTCAAATTTGCCTCCTGTCGGCAACGCTTTAAGTCAGAGTGAAGATGTTGCCTTGATTCTGCATACCTCAGGAACCACATCGCGCCCCAAGATTGTGCCATTAACCCAGGCGAATTTGTGTACCTCAGCACACAACATTAAAACAACACTGGCATTGGGGCAGAGCGATCGCTGTTTGAATGTGATGCCACTATTTCACATTCATGGATTGGTGGGAGTTTTGCTGTCATCGCTGAGTGCTGGGGCAAGCGTGGTTTGTACTCCAGGCTTTTATGCCCCCAAATTCTTTGACTGGTTAGAAACCTTTCGTCCCACTTGGTATAGCGCTGTGCCCACAATGCACCAAGGGATTCTTGCCAGAGTTCAGGCAAACCGCGAGATTATTGCCCGTTGTCCACTGCGGTTTATTCGCTCCTCCTCTGCTCCTTTGCCTCCTCAAGTGATGACCGAGTTGGAGGGCGCGTTTAATGTGCCAGTGATTGAATCCTATGGCATGACAGAGGCTGCTTATCAAATGACTAGCAATCCCTTACCACCACATCAGCGTCAGCCTGGTTCAGTCGGGATAGCCGCTGGTCCTGAAGTGGCGATAATGGATCGGGAGGGTAACTTGCTACCACTAGGGGAAATTGGGGAAGTGGTTATCCGAGGCGCGAATGTGACCTCAGGCTACGAAAATAATCCTGAAGCAAATGAGAGTGCTTTTACAAAAGGCTGGTTTAGAACTGGCGATTTGGGCTATTTAGATAGCGACGGCTATCTTTTCCTCAAAGGCAGGATTAAAGAAACAATCAACCGGGGTGGGGAGAAAATTTTTCCCCGTGAAGTGGATGAAGTACTGTTAGAACATCCAGCTGTCAAACAGGTAGTTACCTTTGCTGCGCCTCATACGCTTTTAGGTGAAGAAGTTGCTGCTGCCGTAGTACTCAAAGAGAATGCTGCGGCAACTGAGCAAGAAATCAAAGAATTTGTCGCCCAGAAACTAGCTGATTTTAAAGTCCCTCGTGTGGTGGTATTTCTCGATGAAATTCCCAAAGGTCCCACAGGCAAACTAGAGCGGATTGGATTAGCAGAAAAACTAGGACTCCAAGCTTCAGATCCGACTGCCCCCAAACCTGAATTTGTTCCACCACGTACCGCTATAGAAGAAGAGTTGGTGAATATTTGGTCTCTGGTTTTAGGGGTTGAGCCAATCGGGATTAATGACAACTTTTTCCAGTTGGGAGGAGATTCCGTCTTAGCGACTCAGATTGTCAATCGCGTACTCCAATCATTGCAGGTTGAATTGTCATTACTGTTCTTCTTTGAGCAACCAACAGTCGCCAACATGGCGGTGAGAATTGCTCAAATTCAAGCAGAAACATTAGCATCTGGGGAAGTAACTGATTGGTTAGATGAACTGGAATCTCTGTCAGATGAAGAAACGCAACTACTTCTTGACAAGATGAGTCAAAGCCTTGAAAATCATCGAACAAGGGTGTAGGGGGTAGGGTGTAGGGTGTAAGGGTCAATTGGATGGGGATTCAAACCCCAACCAATTACTGACGGATAACCGCTCCCATGCTCCGGTTGAAGTGTCAATCAAAACCTCTGTCATAAGTTGTCTAGATTTTGAATAGCAGATTGATGAAATTCTCATCAGAACTAAGGCATATGCCGCAGGAGGAGCTGATGCTATATTGGCTGATGGAATCAAGGATATGGACGTAATCAGAACCCTAAAAAGTAAACTGGACAAACCTATCGTATTTAACCAAATTGCGGGGGGAAAATCTCCTGCCTGGAGCTTAACAGAACTGAGAGATGCTGGAGTTTCTCTTGTGAACTACAGCAAGCCTTGTCTATTTGCCGCCCAAACGGCGCTTGAGGATGAAATGAAAAGGTTGAGGGAAAAGGATGGATTTTTGCAAAAAGAACGAGTGGGCGTGCAGGAATGTACGGCACTATTGAATAAGAATATGGTCGCTCGCAGAAAGTCCCTAAGAAATTAATCTAAATATGAATAATATCAATCAACGAATTGCTCAACTCTCCCCAGCCAAGCGGGTGCTGCTAGAGCAAAGACTCAAGCAAAAGACTGTCAATGGGAATTCTCACCAGACTATTTCCCCAAGACCAAACCAGGAGGAAGTCCCTCTCTCGTTTGCACAAACTAGGATGTGGTTGCTAGACCAGTTAGAACCAGGTAATCCTGCTTACAATTGTCCCACTAATATCCGCCTCGTTGGTCGGCTCAAGAAGGCAGCGCTGGAGCAAAGTATCAATGAAATTGTACGCCGCCACGAAGTCTTACGGGCTAAGTTTCCGGCTGTGGATGGGAAACCCGTTCAAGCGATCGCTCCAACTTTGACCTTGAGCTTACCGATGGTAGATATTAGTCATTTACCGACGCTAGATAAGCAAGCAGAGGTTCAAAAATTAGCTCAAGAAGAAGCTCAACGTCCTTTTAATTTAGCTTTAGATTCTTTAGTCAGAGCCACTTTAGTGCGACTGGGTGAGGAAGAACATATCCTATTCTTGACCCTGCATCATATTATCTTTGATGGCTGGTCTGTGGGAGTTATCCTCAAAGAACTCGCCTTCCTTTATGAAGCCTTTTGTGCTGGAAACTCATCTCCTCTTTCTGAATTACCCATCCAATACGCAGATTTTGCCCACTGGCAGCAACAGCATCTACAGGGAGAGGTGTTAGAGTCACAACTTGCCTACTGGAGGAGACAACTGGGCAGTGACTTACCTGTGTTAAAGTTACCCACTGACCGACAGAGAGCGCCCCAACAAACGTTTCTCGGTGCAAGGCAAAACCTTTTATTACCTAAGTCCTTGACTGAATTGCTGAAGGTTATCAGTCAACGGGAAGGGGTAACGCTGTTTATGACCTTGTTGGCAGCATTTCAGATATTGCTTTATCGTTACACAGGTCAAGAGGATATCGTTGTGGGAGCGCCGATCGCAGGGCGCATACGCACAGAAACAGAGAAACTGATTGGGGTTTTCATCAACACCCTGGTTTTACGGACTTACCTTGATGGTAAGCTATCTTTTCGAGAACTATTAGCTCAAGTTCGCAAGGTAGCTGTAGAAGCCTATGAACACCAGGATATTCCCTTCGAGAAGCTGGTGGAGGAAATACAACCAAACCGAGATTTGAGTCATACTCCTCTGTTTCAAGTATTGTTCCAATTGCGAAATGTGCCTAATGAAACTGTGGAGGTACAAGGTATAAGATTCGAGGAGTTTCAGCTTGACAGAGGAATTGCCGCGTTTGATTTAACTCTGGATATTGTTGATACACATGAAGGGCTGTCTTGTCGGTTTGTATACAATACCGATTTGTTTGAACGGGCAACAATTAGCCGGATGGCAGGACATTTCCAGACTTTGCTTGAGGGTATTGTCGCTAATCTTGAGCAGCCAATTGGTCAATTACCCCTGTTAACAGAAGCAGAACGGCATCAGTTGTTGGTCGAGTGGAACAATACTCACAGAGATTACCCCAAAGACAAGTGTATCCACCAGTTATTTGAAGAGCAGGCGGAGCGGACGCCGGATGCCGTAGCAGTGGTGTTTGAACAGGAATACCTCACCTACGGCGAGTTGAATCGTCGCGCCAACCAACTAGCACACCATCTACAGGCATTGGGAGTGAAACCAGAGGTGTTGGTGGGGATTTGCGTGGAGCGATCGCTATTGATGGTGGTGGGACTGTTGGGTATTCTCAAAGCTGGTGGAGCCTATATGCCTTTAGATCCTTCCTATCCTACTGAGCGTCTTAATTTCATGCTGGAAGACGCAAACGTATCCGTCTTGCTAACTCAGCAGCAATTCGTTGAACGTGTGGGGTCGGATGGGGTGAGAGTAGTTTGCCTAGATCGGGACGCTTTGGCTCACGCTTCCCTTAGCCAAGAAAATCCAAGCGTGCCGCTAACACCTGAGAACCTAGCTTACGTTATCTACACTTCCGGTTCAACTGGAAATCCCAAAGGGGTTCCGATCGCTCACCGAGGATTATGCAATCTAGCAATAGTGGAAATCGAACTGTTTGACGTGCAGCCAAATAGCCGCGTTCTCCAGTTTGCCTCCTTCAGCTTTGACGCTTCGATCTGGGAAATTGTCATGGCTCTTGGTGCGGGAGCTACACTTTGTTTGGCAACTTCTGAGTCACTGCAACCAGGACAACCTTTACTGCGGCTATTGCAGGAGCAAAGGATTACTCACGTTAACCTTGTGCCGTCAGCACTCGCGGCGCTGCCGACTCAAGATTTGCCAGCTTTGCAAAATATCGTTGTAGGGGGAGAGCCATGTCCGGCAAATTTGGTAGCACAATGGGCTGTTGGAAGGCGTTTCTTTAATGCTTACGGACCAACTGAATCCACTGTCTGCGCTACGGTTGCACAATGCTTTGAAAGTACGCTCGCGCCACCAATCGGTCGTCCGATTAACAACAGCCAAATTTATATCCTCGATCGCTATCTCCAACCCGTTCCGATCGGCGTTCCTGGGGAACTGCACATTGCTGGTGTCGGGTTGGCAAGGGGCTATCTCAACCGTCCAGATTTGACTGATGCAAAATTTATCCCCAACCCCTTTAGCAATGAACCGGGTTCCCGCCTGTACAAGACGGGCGATCTAGTTCGCTACCTACCTGATGGCAATATAGAGTTCAAAGGACGCATTGACGATCAGGTCAAGATGCGGGGAAACCGCATCGAACTCGGAGAAATTGAAACAGCGATCTGTCAGCATCCAGAAGTACGAGAGTGTGTAGTCATCGTCAGAACCAAAGAATCAGGCGACAAGCAACTTGTTGCCTATGTCGTGCCAAACTTAGGAGCGATGCCTCCGGGAGTGCCCCCCACTGCCAGTAAACTGCGTAGTTTCCTCAAACAAAAGCTACCCGACTACATGGTACCAGCCGCCTTTGTGGTCTTGGAGTCTCTGCCCCTGAGTCCCAATGGCAAAGTAGACCGCCGCGTCCTACCTGCCCCAGATAAATCTAGCTTCTTAGATACCAGCTTTGTACCCCCAAGCGATGCCCTAGAAAAACAACTGGCGCAAATCTGGTCAGAAATTTTGGATGTTGAATCCGTAGGAGTTAAAGATAACTTCTTTGCTCTTGGGGGTCATTCGCTGTTAGCTGTGCTATTGATGGCTAAAATCCAGCAGGAATTTGGCAAAAGTTTACCTTTAGCAACACTTTTTCAGTCTCCCACCATCGCAGATTTAGCCGCTCTTCTCAGAACTGAAAAAGATGTCCCAACTCATGCAAATTTAGTTTTGATTCAACCCCTCGGAAACAAGCCTCCTTTCTTCTGCGTTCATCCTGTTGGCGGTGATGTTCTCTGCTATGCCGATCTAGCCCGTCATCTCGGGGATACTCAACCTTTTTACGCCTTGCGAGCGCTTGGTTTAGATGGGTCGGGCGAACCCCTAACCCGAATTGAGGATATGGCTGCCACTTATATCAAAGCTTTGCAAACCATTCAGCCAGAGGGTCCTTATCAACTGGGAGGATGGTCTATGGGTGGCGTAGTCGTTTTTGAAATGGCTCAACAGTTAAAAGCTTCAGGGCATCATGTTTCTCTGGTAGCTCTGATTGACAGTTATGCACCTATCCCTCGGTTCAAAAAAACCAAAGAGATAGATGAGACAATGCTGTTAGCTGATTGGGTCAAAAACTTGAGTGGACTCTCTGGCAAAGATTTGCCAGTATCAATTGATAGCAAAACGGGAGGCGATTGTGTCTTAGAACTGCAACAAAAAGGCTCTTTAGAAGCACAGTTGAACTATATACTTGAGTACACTCAAGTAGCGGGGATATTTCCACGAGAAATGACCTGGCAGCAGTTTATGTGCCTATTTCAGGTGTTCAAAGCTAACCGCTTATCTCTGCATTTTTATCACCCTCAGTCCTATCCAGGTCGGGTTACTTTATTCTTGCAGCACGAACATTCGCTAGCCCTAAACATTGACCCAACCCTAGGCTGGGGTGAGCTAGCAACAGGTGGCTTAGACATACACAAGATTCCTGGCGACCATTTTTCGATTATCCGAACTCCAGTGTTAGCCGAGTTGCTGAAATCTTATCTGAGTCAAACAGTTATATAACGATGAATTCATCAGAACGTACAGACATTCAAAGCACGCAAGAGCAATCTAATGAGCTGACGAAGGAGCCAATATTGCCGAGAAAATGGTGGGCAATGCTGGGCCTGGCGTTGAGTATGTTCATGTTTGCTTTGGATATCCACATTGTCAACCTTGCGCTTCCAACCTTGGTGGGCTCGCTCCACACCAGCTTTGCTGAGATTCAATGGGTTTCCTTAAGTTATCTGCTCGCGCTCACCGTTTTTGTCCTCTTTGTGGCGCGACTGGGAGATATGTGGCAGAAAAAGTGGTTGTTCCTGGGTGGAGTGATTCTCTTCACCATCAGCTCCCTGCTTTGTGGACTGGCACCAACGGTTGGCTTCTTGATCGGCTTTCGGACGCTCCAGGGATTGGGGGCCGTATTGATATCGGGACTTGTAGCAGCGATTATTACGGAAGTGTTCCCGGCACAGGAGCGCGGACGGGCACTGGGCATTGGCGGTGGGATTTTCTGGGTGGGAGTTGCCAGCGGACCAACGATAGGAGGACTGTTGATTAGTCTAGTCGGCTGGCGTTTCATCTTCTTGGTGAATGTGCCGATCAGTATAATTGCCTGTTTGATTGTAGCTTATGCTGTACCGGCTTGTGCGTACAGTGAAGACAAAAAAGGCTTTGATGTGGCTGGGGGGTTGCTCGTGGCGGTAACATTGACCTGCTTCGCACTCGGTATGACAACAATACAGAGGGAGGGCATAGGCTCCCCAACAACGCTGATAATGCTGGCAATAGCTGGGATTGGGTTTGGGTGCTTTCTGGCAGTAGAAGCCCGCAGTCAATCGCCAATGCTCGACCTGAAGATTTTTCGCTCTATAGATCTTAGCCTCGGTCTATTGCTGCGTTTGATGGTAAATGGCATTATGGCAGGTGTGATTTTTATTCTACCTTTCTTCCTAGAATTGGTTAAACAGTATTCACCACAACAGGCAGGATTGTTGCTGGCAGTGGCACCGATTTTCAGTGGATTGATGGCACCTGTTGCTGGCACTTGGTCTGACCGCTTTGGCTCGCGTATCATCAGCTTAATCGGGCTGGTGCTGATGATATTTGGGTGCTTTGCCATCAGCACCTTTGACACCCACTTGACCGTCCCTGGCTATATTGTCCGGATTGCACCCCTGGCACTAGGGATGGGAATGTTTCAATCACCTAACAATAGCGCCATTATGGGAGCTGTACCCAAAGAACGCTTAGGCATCGCTTCGGGATTGTTGTCTTTGTCAAATACCTTGGGTCAGACAACGGGTTTAGCGCTCATGGGTACTGTGTTTTCGCTTTTGACTCTCGCCAGCGCCAAACTTCCACCTAACGTGGATGTCACTTCCGCACCGGTTGAGGCATTGGTGGTTGGCGTGCAGATGAGTTTTCGCCTGATTGCCCCAATTGTCATGGTGGCGGCAATCCTGGCAGCTTTCTTGTTGTGGTTGGAGCAATCGAAACAGCTTGCTTCAAAACAAGCAGGCACTCCCATCAGCTAAAGTTCCGCTTTGCCAAACCTACTCAAATCTACCTATGAGACTTGTATCGGCTTGACTTCCTGCTTCTACCAAGGGAGTCGGCGAAAACAGTCCCCAGGCGTAAATTCGGGAGCAGCTCTCCCTACTTGCTCTAAATTGAGCGCTGCATTCAAGTCTCGATCTCCTTTCCAACCACATTCTTCACAGTCTAAATCCGCTCATCCAGAGATAAAGACTGTTTTATGTCACCACAACAATGGCAAGTTTTTGAACTCGGAAACCATCGGGAAACTATCAATAGTTTTGCTCCGTAAAGAAGGCATTTATACTCTAACTGCCTCTTAAATTCATAAAAACTCCCATCGGCAATAGCTAGAGCTAACTTTCGATTAGCTAACATACCGCTAACATTTAAGTCTTCAATTACTACTAAGCCGTGGTTCTTGGCTAGGTAGGTGGTTAACTTGTGTAAGTAGTCGGTGCGAATGTTAGCAATTTGGCGATGTATCCGCGCGATGAGGATTCTAGAAGCGTGCCAATTTTTCGAGCGAAGTTGAAGGTGCCGATGACTCCATTGTAAGTGTGCTAGCCGTTTGAGCAGTTGGCGAGTTTTTTTGTTACCCGGAAAGACTTCTTTGGTTGAGAGTGTGGCTAAATTTAATATGCCATAGTCTACTCCCACCACATCAATCGCTTTTGGGGTAGATTTGGGTTCTACCTCCATCCGAAATGAAATGAACCAATCGGCCTTGCGGCTAATCGTCACTGTCTTTGGTGTGATGCCACTGGGCAATTGTTCGTAGGTTTTTAGAACGCCAATAACTGGGACTTGAATTTGATTGGCACTAATGATTTTGATGGTTCCTTCTAGGGTGAATGAATCTGAGCGTCCTTTTTTCTTAAACTTTGGTGAGCTTGCTTGCTTAGAGAAGCATTTTTTCCAAGCTGATCTCAGATGAATTAATGCATATTGGGGGGCGGTTTTTGAAACTTCATAATACCAAGGATTTTTGGATTTGACTAATGCTACTAGCCATTTATGTAAATCTATGGCACTGGGAAATTTGATTTTATCCTCTGGATGGTTCTGGTTGTGGTCTAAAATGGCTTTAGTTAATCCTAATCCCCAGTTCCAAGCATGACGTGCTACTCCTGCGTGTTTGGCCAGTAGTTGAGATTGAGTGTTTTTCAGTTGGATTTGTGTTTTAAATCCTAGTAGCACGGTTGGGTGGCGATGGAAGTACCTGTTGTGAGTGCGATTTTAATTTGAGCTTGGTTGCTGCTGAGCAAATTTTCGCAAATCTTTACATTATCCTCAGTGTTT
Organism: Microseira sp. BLCC-F43; assembly: GCF_041929235.1. Classification (NCBI taxonomy): domain Bacteria; kingdom Bacillati; phylum Cyanobacteriota; class Cyanophyceae; order Aerosakkonematales; family Aerosakkonemataceae; genus Microseira; species Microseira sp. BLCC-F43. Next base: position 40,681 of record NZ_JBHFNP010000324.1, on the reverse strand, counting down.
AGGGAGATTTAGGCAGAAATAGGTAGATTTTTTTCAACTGTTTTTAGCCCCCATAGACTTTTTTGATTCACAAGCAATTGGCTGGCAGTTCTGTTGGTAACTATTCGGCTAGCCAACATATTATTTCTTTGGGAGTGGGTTGATAGGGAGGCTGTTTCTAGCCCACCAGAAACAGCGTTTTTGTCAATCTCTTTTACTGGACTGGTTACATCGAATAATAATTGGTAATTGGTAATTGGATTAACAGGCTTTTGCCCTCAGAGTCAGAAACCCGGTTTCTAAGTAGAGAAACCGGGTTTCTTTGGCTAGAGAGTTGATTCCCGTCAGGACTTACGCAAACACCAAAGTTTCTCGGAAAAATCGTCGCTTGGAAACTAAAAATCTACGCAGAAACAAAGGTGATAGGTCAGCCTTAGCCATTAGCCATTAGCGACTATGACTTAGGTTTATATGTCGATGCTACGTGCAATTCTTTCATTTGTTTTGCATCGACAGAGGAAGGTGCATTTGTTAACACACACCTGGCTTGCTGCGTCTTCGGAAATGCAATTACATCCCGAATCGATTCTTCTCCAGCTAATAACATTACCAATCGGTCTAAGCCGTAGGCAATGCCGCCGTGGGGTGGGGTACCGTATTCAAATGCTTCTAATAAAAAGCCGAATTTGTTGTACGCTTGCTCTTGGGATAATCCAATCGCTTCAAACACTCGCTCTTGAATTTCTCGCTGATAAATCCGCAAGCTACCTCCGCCGACTTCTGTGCCGTTATAAACCAAATCGTAAGCTTGCGCTCTTGCGGTTTTAAGGTCGTTTATATCTTCGGGATTGGGTGCGGTAAAGGGGTGGTGCAAGGCTTCGAGTCGCTTTTCTTCGGCGTTCCACTCGAACATGGGAAAATCGGTTACCCAAAGTAAGTTAATTTTATTTTGGTCAACTAATCCCTGTTCGCGCGCAATAACTTGACGCAAGCGGTCTAAGGTTTTATTGACTATATCAGTTGCGCCTGCACCAAATAGTAATAAGTGACCTGCTGTCGCACCCGTGCGTTTGAGGATTTCTTGTTTTTGTGATTCGCTTAGGTTATCTTTAATCGCACCAATTGTGTCGATTTCGCCACCTTCGCGCACGCGGATATAGGCGAGTCCTTTTGCACCAGCTTCGCTGGCTTCTTTGAATAAGTCGCCCTCTGGTTTTATCCGCATGTTGGAGATAGTATCGTTGCCGCCGGGAATGGGTAAAATTTTGACAATCCCGCCGGAAGAAATCGCTCCCGAAAATACCTTGAATCCCGAATCTTTCAACAAGTCGGAAACGTTGACCAATTCTAACCCATACCGCGTATCCGGTTTATCGCAACCGTAGCGTTCCATTGCTTCTTTATAAGTTATGCGCGGGAAAGGTCGAGGAATGTCGATTCCTTTGACTTGTTTGAAGATATAACTGACTAATTCTTCGTTGAGTTGGAGTACTTCTTCCTGAGACATGAAGCTCATTTCCATGTCCAGCTGAGTAAATTCTGGCTGTCTGTCGGCGCGCAAGTCTTCATCGCGGAAGCAACGGGCTATCTGATAGTATCTGTCTAAACCAGAAACCATTAACAACTGCTTGAATAATTGCGGCGATTGTGGTAATGCATACCACTCGCCGGGATTGACGCGCGAGGGGACGAGGTAGTCGCGCGCGCCTTCGGGTGTAGATTTGGTGAGGATGGGGGTTTCGACTTCGATAAAGCCTTTTTCGTCTTCCAGGAAACGGCGCATCGCTTTGACGACTTGGTGGCGGAGTTGGAGGTTGGAATTCATGCGGAAGCGCCGCAAATCCAAATACCGATATTTCAGCCGCAAGTCTTCCCGTACTGTTTCTGTCTCCGCGGTTGATACTTGGAAAGGCAATTGCTTGCCTACTGTATTGAGCAGTTCAATTTGATCCGCGTATATTTCGATCTCGCCCGTGGATAGCTTGGGATTGAGGGATTCTTCTGGACGTTGGGTAACGCGCCCGGTAATTTTTACGACATATTCGTTCCGCAAATCTTCGGCTTTGGCGTAGGAGTCGGGGGTGCGTTGAGGATCGCTGACAATTTGGACAATACCAGAGCGATCGCGCAGATCCAAGAAAATCACGCCCCCATGATCGCGGCGACGATCCACCCATCCGCAAAGGGTAACGGTTTTTCCAATATCTTCGCTTCGGACTGTACCGCAATAATGGGTTCGCATAAGCAATGTATTTGGGTAATCGGTAGTGGGTAGTTGGCAGTGGGATGGACTCCCTACAGTGAGAGTCGGATCTAGGATTGTGAACTACCCACACTGACCTGACGGTACAGTGTGGGCTTCCTGCCCAACAGAAAGCGTAGTAGTGGATTTCTTGCGTCCTCCCTTACTCCGACTTACATCTGGGCGACAGGCTTTATCCCCCGTTCCAGAGGTGAAAATTCGTAATCCTTCATCACGAAGGTTAATGCTTGCGTTGATATCTCTGTCATGCCTAGTTTGGCAATTTTCACAAGTCCAGAATCTTATATCAAGCGGTAAGCTAGCAACTTGATTTAGGCATACGTGACAGGTTTTTGAACTAGGGAAAAATCTATCAACTTCTAGATAAATTTTCCCTGACATTTCTGCCTTGTATTTCAACATGGTGCAGAACATACCCCATCCAACGCTCTGGATGGATTTGGCAAGTTTATGATTCTGCATCATGCCTAACACATTAATATTTTCAACCACAATAACTTGGTTTTCGTTAACTATCCTACGCGATAGCTTGTGTAGAAAATCTTCTCGGCAGTTAGTTATTTTTCTCTGAACTCTAGCAACTTTTTTTCTAGCTTTAACACGGTTATTTGAACCTTTTTGTTTTCTAGATAGTTGCTGCTGCTTGAGTCTTAAGTTCTTTTCATGCTTGTTGAGTATTCTAGGATTGTCGAATTTAGAGCCATCGCTGGTAACAGCAAAGTGAGTCAGTCCCAAATCAATACCTATTGCTTTGCCATCTGCTTTTTGTTCTGGCTTATCTTTGCCATCATCAAATAGGATAGATGCGAAATATTGATTGTAGCAGTTCTTGGATACAGTTACAGTTTTAACTTTGCCCTCAATTTGTCTATGAATAACTGCTATGACATCGCCTATTTTTGGCAGCGTTAAGCAGTTATCTTTGACTTTGACATTTTGAGGATACTGAATAGACTGCTTCCCATGTTTTGATTTAAATCTAGGATATTTAGCCCTTTTCTCAAAGAAGTTATTAAAAGCAACTCCCAGGTTTAAACAAACTTGCTGCAAACATTGTGAGTAAGTTAGTGACAACCACTCATACTCTTTCTTTAACTGGGGAATTATCTTTTTAACTTCATATCCAGACAACCCCTTGCCAGACTCTTTGTATGTTTTATTCATCAAATTCAAGCAATAATTCCATAGCCACCTACAACTGCCAAAAGCTTGCGCTAGTAACTGTTGTTGCTGGGTATCTGGATATAGCCTAACTTTGACGACTCTAAGCATATTAGAGTAAACAGCGTTTGTTATAAGAGATTATAGCATAAGATTTGTTCGTTTCCTCCATGTTTTCCTCCCTTGCTGTCGCATCGGTCGGAAAACTGTCGTCAACTCACCCGCCATTCATCCCACGCTGCCGTACCCGTGTCAGACGTGGGGCTTCTGTCGGCTCAAGCTAAAGCAAAACCTTTTGATTATCTAACATAATCGACATTGTTTTAATCACCAAAAAGGGGCGCGGCGTACCGCACCCCTACAAATTTGGGCTGGTGAGCATCCGCCGCCAGAGTAAAATTTGAATAGACAATCTCACTGGCTCACCCACCGGGGCCCGAAGAGTTAAATTGTCGGTTTTTCTGACAGGTTATTGGTAAAACCCGCCCCTACATTTCTCACCCGCGCACCTGCTCACTCGCTCCCCTGCTCACCTACTCGCGGGGTGCTGTCAGCTTTTCCCAGGCGGCTTTGGCAGCTTCGCTTAGGCGATCGCCCCATTCTTTAACTTCATTTAAGATGGATTCCCAGTTTTTCTCGGCTTCCATCTGGATCAGTTTCATCGAGTATTCGATGCGATCGCGCTCGAATAACAGTTGGTTTTGTTCCAAGGTTTCCCTCGCTTTCCGCACCGCATCCAGATAGGCATCCCGCGTCATCGTGCCAACTGATTGTGCCGTTTCCGTGGCGGCGGCAGCTTCGGCTTGCGCCCGCTTTTTCAGCGCGTCGATTAATGCTTTGGTTTCGCGCTTGAGATCGTCGGATTCCCCCGCCATTTCTTTTTCTACCAGGGCGTCTGTTTGCGGGGTGACTTCCACGATTGCAGTTTCGGTGTTAGGAGTTGGTTCTGTCATGTTTTTTCTCACCACTTAAAGAACTAATAGCGAGAGCCAGAAATTTGTTGCTCCAGCTTCAGCAATGCTTGAATGCGTGCTTCTGTGGAGGGATGAGTAGAGAACAATTGGAAAATAGACTCACCTGAGAAGGGATTGATAATCAGAAGCGGCTCAAATGCTGGGTTCGCTTCGATTGGCATTTCCCTCGCACCGCTTTCTAAGCGTTGAAGCGCTCTAGCTAAGGCGCGCGGGTTACCAGTGAGTTTAGCAGCACCAGCGTCAGCAGCGAACTCTCTCGTGCGAGAGATTCCCATCTGAATCACGGTTGCCGCAATCGGTGCGAGTATGAACGTCAACAGCAATCCGATGGGATTGGTACCTCCTTCTCGATCTCGTCCTCCCGAAAACCACATGCCGTAACTAGCCATTTGAGCCAAAAATGAAATTGCACCGGCGATGGTAGCAGCAACGGCTTGAGTCAGGGTATCGCGATTGTAAATATGGCTCAGTTCGTGGGCAATGACGGCTTCGAGTTCTTCCTCTGGCAAAATCCTCATAATGCCTTCAGTGACTGCAACTGCGGCGTGTTTCGGATCTCTTCCCGTCGCGAAGGCGTTAGCGGCTCTTGTGGGAACGATTTGACACTCCCCCAGATGAATCAGGGGGATTCTAGCGGTTGTCTAACTCAGGGCTGAAGCCACTGAGTTAGACGCATCACCAGTTTTGGGACTGTCATTGACCCCATCCGCTAAATCAGCCGCACCCATTGTAGATACAGCTTTCTGAAGATCTAACGGACAAGCAAACCCCAACCACTGCCCAATATTTTGAGAAGCGTTCCAGTCTGCGTTACACCGATAACCATCGAATCCCTTGAACTGATGTTTTACTCGTTTACCGATCGCACCATTGCGATGATCCGATTTGCTCGTGTACGGAGCGGGAACGGATTCGACGGGAACACCCGCACGAATCGCTTTATAGCGGGTGAAGCATTCCAGTTGATAGTACGACCACGCATCGCGGTTTTCAGCCGCATCAGACTTGATTTTCTTGCGTTGTTTAGAGGTTTGGCGAATCCCGCTGAGATCCTCAAAGCGCAACCCCATCCCGAAGTCTTTGGCAAACTGTACCAACTGCTTAGAAATCTCGTGATTGATTTGCGTCATAATCCGACGCTCACGCGATTCGAGTTGCTTCACTTTCTTGAGCTTCTTCGCTTCTTGCAACGACTTCCGTTGCTTCTGAAACCGTCTACGAAGTGCTTTGACTTTGCGACCATTCCAGAATCTTCCGAAAGATTTGGGCAATGCTGCGACTGCAATATTGTTTTGTCCTCGATCAACGCCAATCCAGCCTTTAATCACGCCTGCATCGGGAACGTCCATCGATACAGAAATGAGGGCATACCAAATTCCTTTCTTGGATTTGCAAAGCTTCAGACTCCCCAATTTGGCAGAGCCGTCAATCACTTTGTTCAAGACTTCGGTATGCGAGGCTGCATGAACATCAAGAGGAATTCGCCCTTTCCGTCCTCTCAACAAATTGAAAGCAACGGTGAAGAAATTACCTTGCTTGGATATCTCAAAATTTTGATTGTTGGTTTCCAACAACATCCGCTTAAAATGCTTCACCTTTGTTTTGGCATTTGTATTTCGGATTGTCTGATTAATCCAAGCCGAGCCGATTTCGACATGACGAAAAGCAGAGCTAGTCAACTTCTTACGCTCTTTCTTATCGACTGCCAGCAAATCGTTAGCAACCTGAGTGTTGATAGCAGTTAGCCGCTCAAACTCAAGTGCTTTGACTTGGTTCAGCCGATAGAAAGGAAGCTTAAGTGTCAATTTTAGTTCTGCCATACAATCAGTATAGCACTTATCTTACCGTACTCTGTAAGATACTGGCTAGTTAAAACTAGCCGTTCGGTTTTCATCCCCCGCATGAATGACGGGGGCTTTCAACCTCTCGTTAAGGTCTTGGTAATCAGTAGCGCACTTAACAGACCTAATAAGGCAACGGTTTTCAACTGATTCATGCCAAAAACCTCCTTTTAATATCGTCGGCTTGACAGGCTCATCTATTCCACCGACGGGAGAGTATTTTGTTTAATTTTAAAAGCTGCCATTATACTTGACACGGCGGAAAACTTCAACCTGCCGGTACGGGTTTGCATACTTGTTACACAAATAGTGGATTATTACGAAAAATTAATGAAGTAAGATGAAATTTTCTTGACAGGTAATTTCCGTGAAATTACGATTGCATCAATCGGCTTGGTCTAAAAATCAGTAAAACTGCGGTTTAATCGCTCGCCAAGTCGCCTGGGTGCAGCAAAGTAGATTGATTCACGCTCGCGCAGGGGCGAAACTGAGCATCGCGCGGCGCGAGACTTTAACTCAACGATCTGGTAGAAAAATGAAATCTTGATTCAGAATCTACCTATAAAATTTGATTTGACGGGATAAAAAATTAAATAGACAGAAAAATTGCGTGAAATTACGATAAGCGCAAGCAGATTAGACTAAAAAATCAGTACAAATACGTAGGAGACGCTGTCCTGGTACGAGGGATGGCAGAATTTGCTGCACTCGGATTGTTAACCCAAAGAACAAATGAATTAAAGCTTCAAAGTTGACTTGCATTGATATACAAGTTTTGAAAGGTGTCTACCAATGAGCAATAGAAAGGAACTTTGGCCCACAGAAAACCCAGGGCTGTTAAAAAAAGCACTCGATCGACAAGCTAGGGAAGTTAAATATGCCCCCCTCTCCTTGGCTCAAGAGCGATTGTGGTTCCACGAGCAATCAGTACCTGGCAGTTCGATATACAACATTCCAGTCGCTTATACCTTGACGGGTTGGCTCAACTTGACTGCACTGGAGCAGAGCTTGCGGGAAATTGTGCAACGCCATGAAGTTCTGCGAACAACTTTTTCGATAGTAAATGGGCAACCGATTCAGCTCATCTTCCCAGAGTTAGAGGTAACGCTACCAGTAATAGACCTGCAAAAACTGCCGCCCCAACAGGGACAGGCGCAAGCGCAGCAGTTGGCAGAAGAGGAAGCGCAGCAACCCTTTGACCTGATAATTGGTCCGTTGTGGCGCTTCAAACTGCTGCGAAAGGACGAAGGGGAACACTTATTGCTGGTGACATTACACCACATAATTTCTGACCGCTGGTCTTTGGTGATATTTATGCAGGAACTGGCGACACTTTACGAAGCATTTTTGAGCCAAAAGTCCTCGCCACTTGCCGATCTACCCAAACAGTATGCAGATTTTGCAATTTCTCAGAGAGAGTGGATAGAAGGTAAAAAGTGGGAGTCGCAGCTAGCTTACTGGGAGCAGCATTTGACAGGGAACGTCTTGCCGTTGGAGTTACCGATTGATAAAGAACGACCTTTAGTACCAACTTACCGAGGGGCGCGTCAATCTTTGGTCATCAACAAGAAGGTAACAGAAGAACTGAAGAAATTGAGCGCTAGGGAAGAAACGACTCTGTTCATGACCCTGCTGGCAGCATTTCAAATGCTGCTCTACGAATATACAAAGCAGGAAGACATGCTGATATGTTCGCCAATTGCCGGTCGTCATCGCTTCCAGACTAAAGATACGATCGGCTATTTTATTAATATATTGCCGCTGCGGACAAACCTGGGAGGCGACCCAAATTTTGGCGAGATATTGGGTCAAGTGCGCCAAGTTGTATTGGCAGCATATAGAAATCTGGATTTGCCTTTTCAAGCGATCGCAGATTTGCCAAATCTAGCACGCACGCCTTTAACTCGCGGTTTTTTTGCCCTGCAACCAGCCGCAAGTCAGACTCTCGATCTGCCTGGTGTAAAAGTTAGTTTCCAGGATATCCCCAACGGCACAGCCAATTTTGATTTTTCCCTATGTTTGGAAGAGACGGGAGAAACCCTGACTGGGTTTGTAGATTACAAAATTGACTTGTTTGATGCGACTACCATCACCCAGATGTTAGAGCATTTTCAGAGGTTGTTGGAAAGTCTGGTTGCTAATCCAAATCAACGCCTCTCGTCCCTGCCGTCCTTGAGAGAAACAGAACTCGTAACGCCCAAGAAAATAGAGGTGGAACCCACATATGTAGCGCCTCAGAAAGAGATAGAGCGCACTATTGCTCTGGTGTGGCAAGAAGTACTGCAAATAGAAAAAGTTGGGATTCACCACAACTTTTTTGAACTCGGCGGTCAGTCACTGGCAATAGCGCGAGTCGTCGGCAAACTGCAAGAAATTTTTCACCGAAAAATATCGGTGGTGGACTTATTTCAATATCCCACCATAAGAGGAATGTCCCAATATCTCAGCCAGGAAGATCGAGAGACAACAGCTTTGAAGCAAATCCAGAACAATGCTCAACGACAAAAACAAGCGCTGGCGCGGCGCAAACAACTGATGCAGCAAAGGACGAGCCGTTGAAGTATGAAAAAATTACTGACGGGTTTGGCTGGTTTAATCTTAGCTGTTGGTGGTCTAGAACCTGTGAAAGCAGCCGTAATCGTTCTCGAACCGACAGCTGGACCGCTCTCTATCTACGATACTGGTGGCTTGCTCAACAGCCCTCCAGGTCTCGACTGCACCCCTGGTAACCTACCCAACATCCCAACTGATAGACCCTTCTACATGGGAGGACTGGAAGTAGCCCCCGACGGCAGCGGCGTTTTCGTCACTCAATCGAATAATCTTCCTTGTAATGACTTTTTTGACCATCCCAGTACCCTGAACCGATTGATTAAATCCACGGGTCTTGGCACTGCCAGTCAGGTTGGACCAATCCTGGAAGCCGGAAATAATGGCACCTGGGGAAATGACTTAACTTTGGGTCCTGAAGGACTGTATTACATTGCAACAAACAAGGGTGTTTGGGGTTTCGACCCGGCAGGAGGGTCACCAAGGCAATTTGCTGGCGGGGAAACCATCTGGACAGCCAGTGGTTTGACCTTCACTCCAGACGGAAACACAGCTATTATATCTTCCGATTGGCCGAAAGGTTTGTGGAGCGTTCCCAAGGGTGGCAGTATCAATAATCTTCAGGCGCTGATTCCGGTAATACCCCGAGAAGCTTGGGACGATCACGTGGTTACAAGAGACGGCAAGCTCTTGATGATGGGTGATAACGCGAGTGAGCTGATTGAAGTATTGCCTGACGGTCGCCTCCAAGATGTTTTCAGGTTCCGCGACTATATAGATGTGCGTTCATACTTTAGAGGTAATAGTTATGGTTCGAGAGGGACTGTCGATCCCATAACAGGTGACATCTTCTATGCAGTAAGTTTTGAGAGTCCTTCATCGTCAATTATCCGCATCAAGTCGGATTTTAGCGGTGCCATCCCCTTCGCTACCGGATTTGCCGAAGACCTGCGCGATTTAGATTTCGGTCCGTCCAGTTCGGGGCGACTAGGTGAGATCAGTCTCTACGTATCAGAAAACAACCGAGCGACTGGTGTTGGTACTATCTATGAAATCGGAGTGGGTTCAACTGCGGTACCCGAACCATCTGAGACTATCCTGGGTTCGATTATGGTTCTGGGATTTGGAGTTTTGTTTAAAAGAAAGCTTTCTAAAAAGCAGAAAAAATTAAAAAAGAAATCCTAAAAAAATACTTTTTCAGGCAAAGAAACCTGGTTGAGCGGAAAAAACGTTGATTTGTCAAGAGATATCTCCGAAAAAACCTGGTTTATAGGTTCAGATAGCAAAGCCAGAAAAAAAAATGAGGCTTCGCTCAACAAGACAATAAAAAAGGAAAAATAATGGATAACTTAGAAACATTTGAATCTATAGAACCTATAGCCATCATTGGGATGGCGGGTCGATTTCCGGGGGCAAAAAATGTTGAGGAGTTTTGGCAGAATCTGTGCAACGGTGTCGAGTCTATTTCATTTTTTAGCGATGAAGAGTTAGCGGCGGCGGGTGTAGACCTAGCTCTACTGAATAACCCCAACTATGTCAAAGCCAATGCGGTTTTAGAAGACATCGAGATGTTTGATGCTTCGTTCTTTGGTTTTACCCCAAGGGAAGCGCAAGCAATGGACCCGCAACAGCGGCTGTTACTAGAGTGTGCGTGGAATGCTCTAGAAAATGCTGGCTATGACTCGCAAACATATCCAGGTCGGATCGGCATCTATGCGGGTAGCTCGATGAGTAGTTACTTGTATAGAAACCTCAGTTCCAATCCGGATTTGCTCAAGTTGGTAGACTTCGATTGGCTCCAGCAACAAGACCCCATTTCACTAGGTAACGATCGCGATTACCTCACAACGCGCATTTCCTATAAACTGGGCTTAACTGGGCCGAGCATGAGCATCAATACCGCCTGCTCTACCTCATTGGTGGCGGTACATACAGCCTGTCAAAGCTTGCTGAATTATCAATGCGAGATGGCATTGGCAGGTGGGGTTTCGATCCAAGTTCCCCAAACAGCTGGTTATTTATACAGAGAAGGCGGCATCGCTTCCCCCGACGGACACTGCCGCACTTTTGATGCTAAAGCACAAGGCACTCTATTTTGTAGCGGTTTGGGTCTGGTTTTGCTGAAGCGATTAGAAGATGCTCTGGCAGACGGGGACTATATTTATGCCGTTATTAAGGGTTCGGCGATTAATAACGACGGGACGCAAAAAGTCAGCTACACGGCTCCTAGCGTAGATGGGCAAGTAGGGGTAATTACTGAGGCGCTAGCAGTTGCTGGTATCTCGCCGGAAACAATCTCTTATATGGAAGCTCACGGAACTGGTACCGCTTTGGGCGATCCGATTGAAGTAGCGGCAATGACGCAAGCATTCCGCGCCAGTACTGATAAAAAGGGTTTCTGTGCCATTGGTTCGGTTAAACCCAACGTGGGTCATCTGAATCGGGCTGCGGGTATCGCCAGTCTGATCAAAACGGTAATGGCGCTCAAACACCAGCTGATTCCACCCAGCTTGAACTACGAGCAGCCTAATCCAAATCTCGACTTTGCTAACAGTCCCTTTTTCGTCAATACAACCAGGCGCCAATGGCAAACTAATGGCACGCCTCGCCGCGCTGGGGTAACTTCCTTGGGATTTGGTGGCACAAATGCCCATGCTGTTTTAGAAGAAGCTCCAGTGACGGAACCTTCCGATGCTTCTAGAAGCTGGCAATTACTGTTGCTTTCGGCTAAAACTGATTCTGCCTTGGAAGCGGCGACTAAAAATTTAGCCGCACACCTGAAGCAGCATCCGGATCTGAATCTGGCTGATGTCGCTTATACCTTGCAAGTGGGGCGTCGGGGTTTTAATCATCGGCGGATGTTGGTTTGCCGCGATTTGGCAGATGCTGTAACTGCCCTGGAAACTTTAGATCCGAAACGGATTGTTACACAGTCGCAGGAGCCGAAAGAACGATCTGTCGCCTTCATGTTTTCTGGGCAGGGGTCGCAGTATGTCAATATGGCTCTGGAACTGTACCAACTTGAGCCGACTTTCCGCGAGCAAATCGATCTCTGTGCGGAAATTCTCCAACCTTATTTAGGTTCACACCTTGGATTAGGGGAGGCAGAGCCTCCCGGATGTCGTTCCCAGGTTGAACCTGGGAACGAGACGATCGATCTGCGGGATCTGCTGTATCCGAGGGAGGATAAGGCTCAGGAGGCGGCTGAGCAACTTAAACAAACTTCTATTACTCAGCCAGCGCTGTTTGCGATCGAGTACGCTTTGGCGAAGTTGTGGATGTCTTGGGGAATCCATCCCGCCGCCACCATCGGGCATAGTATCGGCGAATACGTCGCCGCTTGTATTGCAGGGGTGTTCTCCCTGGAAGATGCTTTATCTCTCGTTGCGGCACGGGGGAAGATGATGCAGCAGATGCCTCCAGGGTCGATGATCGCCGTTCCCCTTTCAGAACGGGAATTGCAACCTTATCTAGGTAACAATCTTTCCCTCGCTTTAATTAACGGCCCATCTCGCTGCGTGGTTTCGGGGACTGGGGAAGCTATCGATGGGTTGGAGAAGCAATTAGCCGCCCAAGGCGTGGAAGGTCGCCGCCTCTATACTTCCCATGCTTTCCATTCGGAAATGATGGAACCCGTGCTGGATTCTTTCGCCGAATTGGTTAAAAAAGTAACTCTCCATCCCCCGGAAATTCCTTATGTTTCCAACGTCACCGGCACTTGGATTACAGCTGAACAGGCAACCGATCCGAATTATTGGGCAAAACACCTGCGCCAAACTGTGCGCTTTGCTGAAGGTCTGCAACAGTTGTTCCAAGATGCGGATCAAATCCTGCTGGAAGTTGGCCCTGGGCGGACTTTGTCTACGTTAGCGCTTCAGCATCCAGATAAGCCATCCGAGCAAGTGGTGCTGACTTCGGTGCGCCATCCGCAAGAGAGTCAATCGGATTTGGCTTTCTTGCTCAATACCTTGGGTAAACTTTGGCTGGCTGGGGTACAGGTGGATTGGTCGGGATTTTACGAAGGCGAACGGCGTCACCGCTTGCCCTTGCCGACTTATGCCTTCGATCTCAAACGCCATTGGATTGAAGCGAATGAAGTTTCAATACATAAAAGCCAGATTTTGTCAAGGACAAGCAGCAAAAATATTCACCCGCTTTTGGGTCAAAAATTATCCCTAGCGGGGACGGAAGATATTCGTTTCGAGGCGCTTCTTAGCCTTGATTGGCAAGCTTTTCTGAAGCACCATTGCTTCTTTGAGACGGCGATCCTGCCAGCTTCCGGTTATCTGGAAATGGCTTTGGCGGCTGGGGTGGCGGCGTTAAAGTCCGATCGGTTATTGGTAGAAGACTTGGTGATTCACCAAGCACTGGTGCTACCAGAAGATGAGGTGAAAACCGTTCAGTTAATTTTGTCCCCAATTGGGGATAAAATGTACTCATTCCGCATTTTTAGCTTGACTGGGGATGAAAGTGAGAACCCTGGGTGGATGCTGCACGCTTGCGGGCGAGTTTTGGTGGGAGATGAAGGTGCGTCTAGGGTTGATTTAGGTGCTTTACAAGCGCAGTGTGGTGAAGAGTTAGCGATCGCATCCTACTACCAAAACCTACAAGCACGCGGCCTCAATTACGATCGCTTGTTCCAAGGGATTGAAAAACTCATGCTTTCCCCTCCCAGCAACGGCAACGGTGGGGGTAGTATAAGCGCGTTAGCTCAAATCCGATTACCAGAAGAATTAGTCGCCACAGCTTCCGACTATCACCTGCATCCCATCTTATTAGATGCTTCGTTCCAGCTTTTAGGCGTTGCTTTCCCCGATGACAAGCAATTTACCTATCCCCTAGTCGGGTTAGATCGCCTGCAAGTTTACCACCGTCCCGGCACTAGCTTGTGGAGTCAAGTTGTAGTGCATCCGGCGAAAGATTCGCAAACTATAAGCGCCGACTTGCATCTATATGCCCCGGATGGACAGATAATCGCCAAAATCGAGGGAATAAAGCTGAAACGCCAGCGTTGCGAAGCCTGGCGCGAAGCTTTGCAGGATTGGTTATATGAAGTGGAATGGCGTCCTGTGGCTCAAACAGCCGAGGTTGCATGGGAGTTAAACGGATCAAATCCGAGAAATTGGCTAATTTTGGCGGAGAGTCAAGGAATCGGGCAGCAATTGGCGACCAAGCTGCGGTCGCAAGGTGAGATTTGTACACTTGTGTTTGCAGGGAAACAGTACCAACAGTTATGCGAGCAAGAATTTAGCATCGATCCAGCTAACCCAACCGACTGGCGGCAATTACTGGCAACATTGGGTAAAGAGGACGCGGGGACGCGGGGAGGTGGGGACGCGGGGAATGTTTCCGGACAACTCTCCGCGTCTCCCCGTCTCCCCTTCTCCGCCTCTCCCTTACACGGGGTGGTGCATTTGTGGAGTTTGGATGCAGTAAGTGCAGAATCTTTAACGAGTGCAGACTTAGGGGTAGCTTCGCAGCAAGGATGCGGTAGTACGCTTTCTTTAGTTCAATCTCTCGTTTCTGGATTGTCGGAATTGCCTTCGCTGTGGTTGGTGACGCGGGGTGCAGTACCGGCGGGGTGTAATATGCCGGGAGTGGCGCAATCTGCTTTGTGGGGAATGGGTAAGGTTATTGCCTTGGAACACCCAGAACTGCATTGCGTGCGGGTGGATTTAGACCCGAATGCCAGGGGGAATGAGGCGCAAGAGTTATTTGAGGAAGTTTGGTTAAAGAGTCAGGAAGATGAAGTGGCTTGGCGCGATCGCATTCGTCAAGTATCCAGGTTAGTCCACAGTCACCAAACAAAAAATACACCCAAAACATTTACTTTCCGCGAGGACAGTACGTATCTAATTACCGGCGGTACGGGTGGTTTAGGTTTGCTGGTGGCTCGTTGGATGGTAGAAAAAGGAGCGAAGCATTTAGTACTGGTAAGCCGCAGCGGTAGCGGTCAAATCGAAGAATTAGAGCAAATGGGTGCTGAAGTAGTTGTGGCAAAAGCCGATGTCACTCAGCCAGAAGAAGTTGCTCGGATCATCAGGGAAATTGAGCAGTCGCAACGACCTTTACGTGGGGTAATTCACGCCGCCGGGGTTGTGGATAATGGCACCCTGGGACAGCTAGACTGGGAACGCTTTGCCAAGGTATTGAATCCCAAACTAGCAGGTGCTTGGAACCTCCACCTTTTGACTGGGAACCTGCCTTTAGACTTCTTTGTCATGTTCTCTTCTGTTGCCTCGCTGGTGGGTCATGCAGGTCAAGCCAACCATTCGGCTGCCAATGGGTTTCTCGATGCCTTAGCCTACCATCGTCGGTCTAAAAAGCTACCGGGATTGAGTATTAACTGGGGCAGTTGGTCGGAAGTCGGGGCAGTCGCCACGTCTCAAGCTGCCACCGATTACATGAAGGCACGCGGAATGGAAGCGATCGCACCCCAACAAGGATTGCAAGTATTGGAAGAATTGCTGGGACAAAATGCGGCCCAAATTGGAGTGGTATCGGCGAATTGGTCGAAGTTCCTGGAACAATTCCCCGCAGATGCATACCCGCCTTTATTCTCCGACTTAGCTAAGGAGGCGCGGCAACAAGCAAAAGGCCAGTCAATGCAATTGCCAACTGCGGAATTGATGAATCAATTGCAGACAGCAACACCAGAAAAACAGCGGGAACTTTTAATTGCTTATCTGCAAATTCAAGTAACAAAAGTCCTTGGTCTAGATGCATCCAATCCGCCAGAAGCTCACCATTCATTGAACGAATTGGGACTTGATTCCCTAACGAGTATTCAATTGCGGAATTGGATCAGAACTGACATTAAGGTAGACCTACCGATGAAGAAATTTATTGTGGAAGCCAGTATCGACCAATTAGCAAATGCTTTGTTAGAGCAATTAGCTTTAGCGAGCATCACCTTAATAGAAGCCCCATCTGCTGACTTGAATGAAGAAGAAGAGGAGGAGGTAATCAGACTATGAAACCGACTGAACTTTTGGTGGAATTATCCCAGCGGGGTGTAAAGTTGTGGGTCGAAGATGACCAGCTGTGCATCAAGGCTCCCAAGGGTGTATTGACTGGGGAATTGCGCGATTCTCTAGTCGAACACAAACCAGAAATCTTGGCGTTGCTGCAAAAGTCTCTCAATGCCAACACCTCGAATCAAACTATATTGCCCGTAGCGCGAGATCCAGATCTGCCCCTGTCTTTGGCTCAACAACGGCTGTGGTCGCTCGATCAATTGGTTCCCGATACTTCGGTTTATAATCTCCCTCTAGCTTTTCGCCTCACGGGTGTCCTCGATGTGGCGGCGATGGAAAAGAGCGTGGGGGAAATTGCCCGACGCCATGAAATCCTGCGAACCACGTTTCCAGGGGTGGATGGAAAACCCGTGCAAAAGATTTCCCCGGTAACAACCTTCCACCTGCCAGTAATAGATCTGCAAAATCTGCCTCAAAACCAGCGGGAAGTAGAAGCTCAGCGGCTAGCTTCCCAGGAGGCTCAACAGCCATTTAATTTGGCAGAGGGGCCATTGTGGCGCGTCAAACTTCTGCGCCTAGCCGAAGACGAAGATTGGTTGCTGGTGACCCTGCACCACATTGTCGCCGATGGCTGGTCTTTAACTTTGTTCTTGCGAGAACTTTCTGCACGCTACAAAGCCGCACCCTTGCCCGAATTACCCATCCAGTATGCTGACTTTGCCTCCTGGCATCGGCAGTGGGTGCAAGGTGAAGCGATCAAGTCTCAACTAAACTACTGGCAGCAGCATCTGGGAGAAGGGGTTTCCCCACTCCACCTGCCTGCGGATCGATCTGCATCGACTATCCAGACTTACCGAGGCGCAATTCAACGTTTAGTACTAGCCAAAAATCTCACCGATGATTTGAAGTCTCTCAGTCAGCGGGAAGGGGTGAGCTTATTCGTCACCCTGTTGATGGCGTTTAAAACATTGCTCAATCGATATACAGGGCAAGAAGATATCGTTGTCTGTTCTCCGGTTCTCGGTCGTAACCAATCGGAAATCGAAGATTTAATTGGGTACTTCAACAATATATTGCCGCTGCGTACCGACTTGTCTGGCAACCCAAGTTTTCAGGATTTACTGCGTCGAGGCAGCCAAGTTACTACAGCGGCTTACGAACACCAAGACCTACCTTTTCAGGAATTGGCAGACTTAGTTCGCACGCCGTTGAATCGAGCGATCGTTGGCTTACAAAAGGCTCCCTATCTGGGTCTAGATTTACCAGGCATCACCGCGAGTCGCCTCGATGTCCACAGGGGAATGGTTGATTTTGATTTATCCCTATTCGTGGAAGAAAACGGGGACATTCTGACAGTGGCGCTCGAGTACAAAACAGATTTGTTCGATGGCAATACCATCGGCAAAATGTTGGATAATTACCAGAATTTGCTGGAAGAATTGATTGCCGATCCTCAAGAGCAAATCTCATCAATTCCCCGCTTAAAGGCCACACAAACCGAGCGGCTAATTGATGAAAATGGTGTTTCAGATAGCTGCAATATAGCGCAAAAACGAACCTTTGTTGCTCCCCGAAATGGGTTAGAAATTAAACTCACAAAGATTTGGGAGAAAGTTTTAGGCATCCAGCCAATTGGTATTCGGGATAATTTCTTCTCCGATTTGGGAGGAACTTCTTTAGTAGCGGTCAAACTGTTTGCGGAAATCGAGAAAGCTTTTAACAAAAACCTGCCCTTGTCAACCCTGCTTCAAGCACCAACCGTCGAGCAATTCGCTAACTTGATTGGTCAAGAAGAATGGTCGGGTTCGTGGTCTTCATTGGTACCGATTCAAACAGGTGGTTCTAAACCACCGCTGTTCTGCATTCATGCGGTTGGCGGTAACGTCCTTACCTACGTAGCTTTAGCGCGCCATTTGGGGTCGGAGCAACCCGTTTATGGAATACAGGCGCAAGGAATTGATGGCAAAGGAACCTTCCACACTTCCCTTGAAGAAATGGCAGATCATTACATCAAAGCAATCCGTACTGTGCAACCCGAAGGCCCTTATTTTTTGGGTGGTCTTTCCGGTGGGGGCATCATTGCATTCGAGATATCCCAGCAACTGGTCGCGCAAGGTGAGAAGGTAGCCTTGCTTGCTTTGTTTGATTCTTACAATCCCGATTACTTAAGAGCGCGTTGCATAGCCGATGACAAATACAGGACAGAGAATTTTTCAATTACAAGGTCTATCCTCGAAAGATTGGGCTGGTACTGGCAACTTCAAAATCAGTTGAAGCGCGGTTTAAGAGTTTTGAGTCATTTTTCACAACTCGAACCTCAAGAAAAGTCGTCCTATCTTCTGGAAAAGGCCAACAAGTTCAAGGAGAAAACTCAGCATCAGCTGGAGTTGATTGCCTACAAATTAGACCCGCGTCCGGGACGCCCCTTGCCTTACCTGATGCGAGAAGCAGCGATTACAAACACCTATAATAAGGTGCTGTTTAGCTACACGCCAAAAATCTATCCAGGCAAAGTCACCCTCTTCCGCGCCAGTGAAAGCGTCTTTATTTCCAGCGAGGGAGGCGATAGTGACGAATTAGGGTGGGACAAAGTGGCTGCGGGTGGATTGGAGATTCATAAGGTTCCTGGCGATCACACTAGCTTAGTTGCAGAACCTCATGTCCGGGTATTAGCCCCAAAATTGAAGGCTTGTATAGATCGCTGTGTTAACCCAGCACACCAGTCTAGCTGTTTGATCTGATCAACTACCAGTTGAATGCTTGCCCAGTCGTTGCAGCATTTGGTATAAAGAGGGCGCAAGCGTTGCGCCCTCTTTATTAAAGAAAGTTGCTAGTTAATAGTTGTGACATTGGTAATTGGTAATTGGATTCATGGCTCAGTCTACTCTTGACAATTACCCATTCCCCCAGAAACCCGGTTTCTTCGTAGAGAGAAACCAGGTTTCTTTAGCGTCAAACCCACGATTTTTCCGCTCACCTTTGTTTCAATGCCTTGGGATGTAACTAGCAACTTGAGTTAATAACTCAAGTTGCTAGTTACCTCTCTGGGAGCGGCTAATGGCTAATCGCTAATGGCGAGATTGGTAAAAATCCTAGATTAGCAATTAGCAATTAGCAATTAGCAACGCCCTTGTTTATAACTAGCAACTTGAGTTATTACTCAATTCCCTTAGAGATTAGATCGGACATTTGATAAGTTTTGCTTTGCATCAAATCGAGGGATTGCTTTTGCGCTTGGGTCCATTGCTGGTTAGAAAGTCGCAAAAGTTCAACGGCTAACGCAATGTTATGCAAGTTAGTTAATAAATCGTTCGTTACCGTATTGAGCAAACCTGTTTTGCTCTGGCTGATTTTTGTAATACTCGCGTTTTCCATGTCACATTGTTCCCAGTATATGCACAAGAGGAGCTTTTTCTACAATAAAAGATTCATGGATGATATCGAGTTTGAGTAAAAGTTTTATTTAGGTATGATTTGTATTATTTATAAAATAATTATAGAATTACGATCAAAATAGCGGCGAAGCGTAAGTTATGGCAAAGCGATCGCTCCAAGCATCCCCAGAAGGCATCAAACAAGCAAAGCAGGCATTTACTAGCAAGGGATGGACGCAAGCAGATTTAGCCAGAGAAGTTGGTATAAAAACTCGCCAACCAATTGGGCGATTTTTCGCAGGTCAACCTGTAGATCGCCAAGTCTTTATTGAGCTGTGTTTCTTGCTGGACTTGAATTGGCAAGAAATTGCCGATATACCCAAAGTTCCTGTCACCTCTGAGGAAAGTAACGATTGGGACATCGATGCCAAGGTAGAAGGCGCGCGAGCGCCATACGGCGAGAAAATTGAACACCAGTGCGGTAGTCTCCGCCTATTGGACGTTGCTTTTCCGGTGAATTTAGACGATATTTACGTTGAAGTTAAGATTCTAGAACAGCCGGTCGCTCGAAAGTGGTTAGAATTATCTGACTGGCAAACCGACTGGGAAAAACTGCTCCCAGAAAGAGTAGCGGCACTTGAGGCCGTGGCAAAGTACGGCAAATTAACCGTACTGGGAAAACCAGGATCTGGTAAAACGATATTTTTGCAATATCTGGCGTGCGCTTGTCAGCGAGGCGAGTTGCCAGATTCCCTTCTCCCTATTTTTATGCGACTGAAGGACTTTGGAGAAGATACCAGCAACGGAATGTCTCTTCTAGAATACATCAGCCAAGAGTTAGAAATTTGCGGCATAGGGGCAAAAGAAGTCGAAAAATTGTTGGAAAGCGGCAGAATGCTGATCTTGCTCGATGGGTTAGATGAAGTTCCCCAAAAAGACAGCGATGCCGTTTGGCAAGAAATTCGCACTTTTTCCCAGAGATATTACAAAAATAAGTATGCGATCGCAACTCGAACAGCCGCTTGTAACTATCAGTTGGAAGGCTTCGCAGAAGTGGAAATTGCCGATTTTAACCAAGAGCAAATCGAAGCTTTTGCGAAAAAGTGGTTTGTGGCAGTAGCTAAAAATAACCAACAAGCAGGAATAGCCAAAGCATCTGCATTTATTGACAAGTTGAACCTCCCAGAAAATCGCTTAATTCGAGAACTTGCCGCCACCCCGCTGTTACTCCATCTCGTCTGCTTGGCGTTTGATAGCAAGGCCAACTTTCCCCGCCAACGCTCTAAAATTTATCGGGAAGCTTTGGATATTCTGTTATTCCGATGGGATGCAGCTAGGGGAATTGAACGAGATGAAAGTTATCCTAATTTGTCTTTAGCAGGCAAAATTAAGCTGTTGAGTTATTTGGCAGCGATTACGTTTGAGCGGGGCGATTATGTTTTTGAAATCTCGATAATTCAGCCGTATATTGCCGACTATTTGCGTCAGTTACCCGACGGGGATACCGCTGCGGAAGCATTGGAATTAGCCAGCGTTGCCGTGCTGAAATCGATTGAGGCGCAACATGGGTTATTAGTTTTGCGTTCCCACAATATTTATGCTTTTTCTCACCAAACTTTTCAAGTATATTTAACCGCCAAACAAATTGCCAATGCCGGTTTATCAGTCGGGGCATATTTTAGCAATCAATCGCCAGCTTATGGGAAATATCTGGTTAAATATGCCCCTACCTATATTACCGATAAACCCTGGCAATCAGTCTTTTTAACCGTAGCTGAAATCTTGCCAAATGCTGCTCCTTTATTGCAGATGATGAAAGAACAAATCGATGGGCTTTTAGCAAAAGATGAAACATTGCAGCAATTCTTAAAATGGGTGAGTCAAAAATCTTGGTCATTCCAAGAAAATCGCCAACTCGCTGCCGTGCGAGCCTTTTATTTTTCCCTTGCCTATGTCCTAGATAGTTATTTAGCTTTGGCTTTAAACATGGGCAAACTTGACGTTCAATTTCCCCCCTTGCCTGACTTTACCCTACCGCTTTACCTCAACTTTGCTCAGACGCTTGACTCCAACCTTGCCCTCACACCCAACTTTAATTTTGCCATCGAATTTGACCGAAAATTGAGAGCAACCGATTATACACTTGACCCAGCTTTGAGACGTTTATGCGAGCTGGAATTAATTCTAAGTTGTGTGCTTAACTTTGACTTGGCACTTGAACGCGATTTAGCCTTAGAATTGCAGAACTCGCTACAACAACTTAAAGCAAAACTTCCTCAAGAAGCCGAAAATTCCGCAAGCTTTCAAAACTGGTGGCAAGCAAACGGTCAAGCTTGGATCGAGGATTTAAAAGCCTTGCTGATTGCCCATCGTCATGCCGGACACCATTGGCAATTTAGCCATCAACAAAAGCAATTGCTCAAGCAATATTATGAGGCGAATCAATTACTGGTAGATTGCCTCAATAGCGGCTGTGAAGTAACTGACGGTGCGCGACAGCAAATTGAAGAGACTTTGTTGTTGGTAATTGGTAATTGCCAAAAAATCAGCAGCCATGACCAAGTTTGATATTAGTTAAGATCGGGTTTGAAAAGATGGCTTATTTGACTTGGATAACTTTGTGCCGCTTCGCGATTGACACTAGGTAAAAATGTGGGTTTATACTGTTGAATGCGAACCCCTTGTATTTGTTCTCCCTTATGTTCTATAGCTTCCATGTAACTTGGTTGGGCAATTCCAGCTTCTTTGGCGCTAATAAAGGGGCCAAAATAGTAGTTAATGCGGGGGTTAGTTGTGGTAATTTCCACCCACCAAGCTTTTCCAAAACGATCTAACCGAGACTTTAATTCGGCTTCATTTGGATTGATGAGTATCGTTTTAGCTTTAATGAATTCAACCATTTGAATCGCATATTTTTTGACAAACTCTAGATAGTATTCTTCCGCTTCTGTCCAGATATAATCAGAACATTTCAAAAGTTCAACCGCTAAGATAATGCTATCCATTTGGTTGGAAAAAAGCTCAGTTAACCTGTCTAAAAAATTAGACTTTATCCCATCGAGTTCTTGCTTGTGACTGTCTTCCATTACTGACTCCCCCTTCGGTTAGACAAACAAAGCCCCTAAAGGGGCTTTTTGAGACTAAAGGATCTGTGGCTGAAATAAAATTTTCGTCTTAAAATTCTAGAGTCAAAAACGAACTAGACGCCGTTTGTATAATTTTTTTTTAATGTCTATATTTTTTTTAAATTTTCTCATCTAAAAACTCAGCATAAATTGTATATTTTGCTAAAAAAAGATATATTAATTTAAGAAGGTTGAAGTGAAACAGAAAGATGTGATAAAAAAGTTAAGTATTCGGGACTTACGCTCAAAGGAGGCCAGAAACCGGGTTTCGACCTAGATCTGTAGTTTCCTGGCTCAAGGATTTTTTAGAGGAACCCGGTTTCTTTGCGTCAGACTGCCAGACCCAACCCCCGATTTTGAGACGAGATGCTGCAAGATCCTGCCATTCGCCATCCAATTGCTATAAGTTTAGGAGCGATCGCTGGTGCCCTGAGTCGCTACTATCTCACAGTGTGGTTTGTGCAACGCTTCGGTACGGGGTTTCCTTACGGAACTTTTTTGATCAACGTTACCGGCTGTTTTGGGATGGGCTTTTTCACTACATTGGCGTTAGATCGGGTGGGGGCGATTTCCCCAGAAGTGCGGCTATTGGTAGCAACGGGATTTTTGGGTGCTTATACCACATTTTCTACCTACGGGATCGAAACGCTTTACCTGCTGCGCGAGGGCGCGTTTTTAAGTGCCGGTCTTTATTGGGCAGGTAGTGCGATTTTGGGAGTTATTAGCGTTCAATTGGGGGTAATTATAGCAAGGGTAATTGGTAAGGGGTAATTGGCGCAGAAGCAGCGGGTTTTCCCCAGATTGGGCAGGTATTACCCGCCCCTACATCTCTCACCTGCTCACCTGCTATGATTCAAGCACGATAGCTTTTGCAAGTGTTGCAATGTCGAACAAGCTGAACCGCCTGGAAATCGCGGAATTTGTATTCCTGGTAGGCTTAATTATTGGCTTGATAGTAGCGGCGATCGCTAAACAGGCGATCTACGCGATCGTACCGCTTTCGGTGTTGGTATGTCTCAATCTGATCAACCGTCGTCGCTTTCAACTACTGATGCAGCAGGAAACTAGCGCTATCGTTGAGCAAGTTGAGCGAGAAGTTTCAGACCAACTCAAATCTTTTGCCAGCTACTACAGCAGCATCACCCCATCTGGCGCCGCTAGCTGGGTGCCAGCGCCAGACCATCTCGCCTCGTTAATTCAGACTAATATCAATCCGATTTATGAAGACCTTGGGCAAGTTCAGCAGCAGTGCGCCAATTTGCAAGAGTCTATAACCAGTATCGCCAATTATCTCAACCGATCTTCCCTAACCACAAGGATAGAGGATTTAGAGCAAGGATTGGCACGTATATCGCGAGGACTTGCTGGTATTTCGGATCAAGTCGATAATGCGGTGCAACGTCAGATCGACGATTTGAAACAGCAGGTTAAAGCAATTCAACGCAAAGCAGGAAGTAGGGATAGGGATAGGGAAGAAAAACCCAGACCTAAAGTAGAGTATTTGGAGCGGGCGTTAGGACAGCTCTCCGATAATATTGCCGCAATTTCCCAGCAGGTGGAAGCATTGCAACGCCAAGCAGAAAGGATGGCGACGCCCCCACAATATGCTTCTGGTGGTGGAATGACAGGCGGGACGCCCATGCCACAATATGCTTCTGGTGGTGGAATGACAGGCGCGACGCCTGTGCCACAATATGCTTCTGGTGCTGGAATTACAGGCGGGACGCCTGTGCCACAATATGCTGTATCCTCCAGGGCATCTCAAAGCGAACCTCCGCAACAGACTTGGCGTTGCGTCCATACCCTACCGGCGCATGGTGATTGGGTAAGCGATTTGGCAATTGCTAACGATGGACAAACGCTAATTAGCTGTAGTTTTGACCAAACAATTAAACTTTGGAATTTGAGAACTGGACAGCTAATTCGCCCCTTGTGCGAAAGCGGGGGAGAGATATATGCGATCGCATTAGGACAAGATGGTAAAACCCTTGTCAGCGGTAGTTCAGATCAAACAATTAAGCTATGGGACCTCGAAAGCAGCAAATCAATTTACACGTTTTGGGAATATTCCGGATCGGTTCGCGCAGTTGCTATCAGTCCAATTTCCCCCAACCCACAGAACAAAGGATCGATTCTCGCTTCCGGTAATTTTGACCAAACTGTTAAACTATGGCATTTAGAAACCAGAGAATTAATTGAAACTTTAGAAGGACATGCGGGGGCGATAGGGGCAGTTGCTTTTAGTCCGATCCCCCCTGGCCCCCCTTCCCCAGGGGGGCCAGGGGGGATGCCTTCCCCATTGGGGATCGGGGGGCTCCTTGCCTCTGGTAGTGCCGATGGAACGATTAAAATTTGGGATTGGGAACGCAGAAATTTACTGCAAACCTTTAGCGGCGACTTGGGGGCGATCGGCGATCTCGCATTCTCTCCCAACGGGCAAATTCTCGCCTCCGGTAGTAGCGACAAAACCGTCAAGTTGTGGCATGTTCCCACAGGAAACCGCATCGCGGTGCTAAAAGGTCATCAAGGTGCAGTAACTTCAATTGTTATCAGTCCAGATGGAGAAACGCTGATTAGCGGTAGCGCCGATGGTACGATTCAGATTTGGCATTTAACAACCAACAAACAACTGGGCATTTTGATAGCAGATACCCCAGAGTCGGTAATATCCCTTGCCCTGAGTCCCGATGGACAAATTCTTGTCAGCGGCAGCGCCTACGGTACGATTAACATTTGGCGGCGAGATTGAGCGGCGGATTTTAGATTTTATTTGGTTTTAGCCACCTAACTCGCCCTACTGCTGATAAATACAATGTTCTGAGTAGTCGCATCATACTTTCTCGATGCCCTAACGCCCAAATATTCAAGCACAAACATACACTTCCCAATGACAGCAAAATGTATGTAGGCGGCATAACGACGCCGATGGCAAACCAAGTGTAGACGTGCAGTACCATTGCTAAAGCGCAGGTAATTGCCATTACCGTTGCGCGTTGCACCTGGTATTGAGGTCGATTCAATCCTACTAGAATCAGCGTTTGCAAGGTTGCGAGTAAGTTAGCTGGTACTAAAAACCCACAAATGGCAAGGCAGTGGGTGCGCGAGAATTCAAATATGCTATTGAGGTCGATCATGCAGTTTACTCGTGTTGGATTATTAGCGATCGCTCTTGGACTTGACTTTATTTTGTTTTTTTGTTATTCCAAATATTGGTGAACATCCTCAACACCCCGCTGATAAAAATAGCGATCGCCAGACCGCCCGCTATCCAATTCATCCAATCTGCTGATTCCATTCTTTGATTTTTCAGTTATTTACCTTGGCTTCTTTCTCTTGCATTATCTCATATTTCCCGCTCTTAAGCCAAGACTTATAAGCTACATTTTTATGAATTCTTAAGCATAGGATTTATGCTTGACTCAGGGATAAAAAATTGTTTAAAAAGTAGGGACACGGCAGATAAAACATTGGTTGTCACACCCGAATCCTTGCTGCCGTGTCTATACCAGGTTTTGGGTAAATTATTTGGGGCTTTTCTTTCAGGTTATAAGCATCAGCGTATCGAGGTAAATTTTTATCAATTGCTAATTTTTTAAAGCTGGGATGGGGTATCGGGAGCAATTTCAATTCCGCCCCGATCTATAATTATGTCAAAGTCGGTAATCAAGTCGCCCAGTTCGTTATATTTTACGCCAATACGATCGCAAGCTTGTTTGAGTTCTCGCTCAAAGGTATTGATATCCTTGCCGTAGCCACACAGATAGGCAGCGGTTGCAATTCCTTCTTTAGCATTGGCTTTGGCGCAATCTATTAAATCGGTGTCGTGTAAAGGTGTAGGTGATGCCATAATTAGTTGTTTGTTGTGTTATATCATGTCCGCCTGATTACTATCAATATCTGCTAATTGCTAATTGCTAATTGCTTTTTTACTATTAGCCATTAGCCAGCCCAGACTATAATCAGAGGATGTGATATTATGGGTTAGTTATTAGCAATCTGACTAATGGGTTAATTTAACAACAAGTTCTTAGCAAGAGCATCTCTCTTAGGAAAGGGTTTATAGCATTTTCGGTTCATGGGTAGGGACACGGCATCTTTTAGGTGGAAGGACGCGCCTGATAGATTAGACCTCTGGCAAAAATATTTGAGGCGGGCGGGACGCCCACCCCACAAAACCAGAAAAATTCTGGTGGGGTGGGCGGGACGCCCGCCCTTCAAATCTTCTGAAAAGGACTTTTGCCAGAGGTCTATTGATATCGCGTCCCTACTACTTTTGCCGTGCATTATCGATGACCGTAAGTTTCTTGCCAATACTTATATGCAGCATAAGCTAAAGTAACGACGCCGGTGACGATGGCAGATTCATCGACTTCAAATTGGGGATGGTGTAAGGGGTAATTGGGTTGATCGGCGCGTCCGACACCGAGGCGAAACATCGCACCGGGGGCGTAATCTAAATAGCAGGAAAAGTCTTCAGCGCCGAGGGAAGGTTCTGGGATAATTTGAACGCGATCGCTTCCCCATGCTTCCCTAGCTGATTCTTCCAATAGTTGCGTCAGTGCGGCATTGTTTTGCACTGAAGGCACTCCCCGCTTATAGTTAAATTCGTAGCGGGCGCCGTAAGTTTTACAGATATTAGCGACAATTTGTTCGATCCATTGGGGTAAAGCGGCGCGGGTTTCTGGGTGAAGCGATCGCACCGTTCCCAATAACTTTACTTGATCCGCAATCACGTTGGGCGCTCGTCCCCCCGCAATTTTGCCAATCGTCAATACCACCGGACGCAGGGGATTTTGCGTGCGACTGATCGCTTGCTGAAGCGCGGTAATCGCTTGTGCCGCAATCCAAATCGCATCAATCGCTTCGTGGGGACGCGCCCCGTGACCCGATTCCCCGATAATAATCATTTCTAACTCATCTGCCGCAGCGGTTAAAGCACCGTACCGAATCCCCACCGAACCCCCTGGAATCGTAGGAAAAACGTGCAACGATAAAATCCCCGTCACATTTTCCATCGCCCCATCAGCAACCATCCAACTTGCGCCTTGAGCAATTTCTTCAGCGGGTTGAAAAATAAAACGCACCGACCCCGGCAATTGTTCTCCCAACTCAGCCAAAACCATTGCCGTACCTAAACCAACCGTGGTATGGACATCGTGACCGCAGGCGTGCATCACTCCTGATTCGCGGGAAGCATATTCTAAATTTGTGCGTTCGATAATCGGCAAAGCATCCATATCCGTCCGAATTGCTAGCAGTCTATCATCGGTACCTGCCCCATTCAGGTGGGCGATGACGCCGGTTTTACCAACTTGTTCTCGCACCTGAAGACCGTAGGAAGATAAAACACCGGCGACGTAAGCTGAAGTTTGATATTCTTGACCGCTTAATTCTGGATGCGCGTGGATGTGGCGGCGAATTTCAATCAAGCGGGGTGCGAGTTTGGTGGCTAAGTGTTTAATCCGGGTAAGCATGGATGAATTGGTTGATGCGGCTTTTTCTCATGATACGGGTTGTTACAAAAGTTGAAGTGGAAGGGATCGCAAGAGAAACCCGGTTTTTCCAAAAAACCGGGTTTCTGAGAAACCCGGTTTCTCGCAGAAAGATTTCTGGGTTTCTTCATCCCTAGCGTGACTTACTTAAAGCCTTTGGATTTTGCCTTGAACGAACCGGATTTTAGCTTGCCGCTAAACTTCTTAAGCGCTCCAGTACTCGCACCCTTGATCTTACCCAGGTCAACTAGGGTTGAACTGTTAATTGAACCTGGAAGATTACCCAAACCAACCGAAATATTATTCACCGTCAGCGAAGAATTACCAAAGACAGCGATCCGGAACTGCTGAGACAGCGCGATGACGTTGTAAGTTACACCCGTACTCGTCGTACCCGTAGTCACCGACTTAAGTACGTCATTGGCGTTACCAAAACCCAAATCGCCAGCTATCTGTATCCGGTCTTCAGAGGCATTGAAATCGTAAATCACGTCAAAGCCAGATTTAGCGCCGCCACCTGTGACGGTGTCCCCAGCTTTACCACTGCCTAGCGCTATAGAATCGATGACGAAGATATCTTTACCAGCGCCGCCGACGAGGGTATCTTTTCCTGCACCTCCATACATGTAGTCGTCCCCGTCGCCGCCGAACAGCAAGTCCTCGCCTTCACCGCCAAACAGACTATCGTTACCTTCACCACCTGCAATGATATCTTTACCTGGCCCGCCCACGAGGATGTCATTCGCTTCGCCGCCGTAAAGAAAGTCATTGCCTTCGCTGCCAAGGCAGAGGTCGTCACCTGCTTCGCCGATGATGATGTCGTCACCGGCACCGCCTTCTACCACATCATCGTTGGTGCCGCCGAACACTAAATCGTTGCCGTCATCACCCTTGACGAGATCGTCACCACCATCGCCGAATACGTAGTCATTCCCCGCACCGCCTTTGAGGATGTCATCGGCGCCACTGCCGGAAATGATATCCATGCCAGCTTTGCCATCAAAGAAATCGGCGACTGCCGTGCCTAGGAGCAAATCATCTTTGTTGGTGCCGAAGGATTCCGTCGTGGCGATGAAACCTTGCTCTTTTCCTTTTGCAAGGTATTGCTCGAAGGCGCTGCTATAGGCACCGCCGGTAATTTCGTCTTTGGCCTCCGGATTGAGGGCAAGATAGAATTTGGTGTCAAACTTAGAACTGGGATTGCGACCTTCTCCAGCGCCATATAAGATGAAGTGTTCTACGGCACTGTTTTGGTTTCCCTTTTCGACTGCCGCTTTTACATCCTGATTGGCGTTGAGATATTCGGTTTCATCGAACAGGGGGTTGAATCCACGACCTTTTTCATAAATTCCATACTCGAGGAAGTGTTGATAAGCGCTGCCAAGTTTCCCCTCTTCAATTGCCTTCGCGATGTCTTTGTTTCGCTCTAAGTAATAATCTTTATCGAATATGGCGGTGGGAATATCCCCCGATCCTGCACCCTTTGTAACGAAGTATTCTAACGAACTGTTGACTTGCCCGTTCGAGATCGCTTGCTGCACCTCTTTAGTCTGGGCATAGAATGTGTTATCGTAGAGCGTGCTGACTTGACGACCTTCTTTGGCTCCAAACATCAGCGCGTGTTCCAGCGCACCTGTTTTACCATTGGCAACAACCTTACCTACATCTTCGTATGTTGCTAGATAGCTGCCAGCATTGAAGAAATCCCGGTTACCGCTACGACCTTCTCGGTCGCCCCATGTGAGGTAGTGTTCGATCGCAGTCAATTTACCACCGCTTTTTTGCACCGCATCTTTAACATCCTTGTTTTCGTTCAAGTATTGGTTGGCATCAAAAGCAATACTGGGGTTGCGGTTCTCGTATTTACCAACTTTCTCGTAGTGTTCCCTGCCGCTTTTGAATTTGCCTTCTTTGACTGCCTTCGCAACGTCATCGTTTCCCTTGATGTAAAACTGTTCGTCGAAGCAGCTGTCTAAATTCAAAGTCATGCAATCTATCTCCTGAAATGGGTCAATAACTCGTGTATCTCTGATCTAGAAAAGAGACAGGGTAAATACCTTTGGCCTTTTGACGGTATTTTTTCAGACCAGGTTCCCCACAAAAATTATTAATTTTTATGCCGGATGGGAACTTTTATGCTTTGATGGAAAGTCATACCAGCCATTACTCAAATTTTGAATCTGACCGGAATATACGCAAGATAGCAGTATATAGAGTGACTTAAAACCGAATTTATACCGAAATATAGACGCTCGGTTTGGCGTCAAAGCTAGTAAATTTCTTTACCTCTCCCTATGACCTATTGCTTCAATCCAGCTTGCGAAAATCCCCAAAACCCAGAGGTGGTCGAGTTTTGCCTTGCCTGCAACTCGGCGCTGTGGTTGAGAAACCGCTATCGAGTCATCCAGGTAATTGAAGAAGGGAACTTTGGGCGCACGTTATTGGGTGAAGATGCAGATAGACTGAGAGATCGCTGCGTCATCAAGCAACTTTTTAAATGGCGGAAAGTGCAAGACCAAGCTGAAGCAATGGCAAAGGTAAGCCGCGCTTTTGAGCAAGAAGCCGCTTTACTGCTACAGTTGGGAACCCACCCCCAAATCCCAACCCTATTAGCTTGCTTTGAGCAAGATAGACGCTTTTATATCGTCCAAGAATATATCCAAGGGCAGAATTTGTTAGAAGAATTGTTAGATCAAGGGGGATTCAGCGAACAAAAAATCCGGGATTTGTTAAACGATATGTTACCCGTCCTGAAATTTATTCACGCTCATAATGTAATTCATCGGGATATCAAACTGATGAATATTATTCGTCGCCAAAGCGACGGCAAATTAATGCTAATTGACTTTGGACTTGCCAAGCAATTGCAGCCAACCGCCTGCGGTAAAACCGGATCGAGATACGGCACAGAAGGATATGCACCCATCGAACAAACCCGTGGCAAAGTTTATCCCGCCAGCGACCTTTACAGTTTAGGCATCACCTGCATTCAGTTACTTGCAGGGGCAGCATTGGAAGAACTTTACGATGCAGAACAAGGAATTTGGATATGGCGAGAATATCTCAGAAACAAAGCAACCGATGTCAGCGACCATCTGGGTCAAATATTGGATAAATTAATTAAGGACTCGCTCAAAGAACGCTACCAATCTGCTGATATTGTAATAAAAGACCTCGAAGAAGGCGTCCCCAAATGGCGATGCGTGCATACCTTCAGCGGACTTGGCAAAATCGAGCAAGTCACCTTTAGTCCCGATGGAGAAACAATCGCCAGTAGCAGCGATGATAAAACTTTAAAAGTCTGGCATTTAAGCAGCCGTCAGTTAGTACAATCGGTAAGATCTGAGTCGCAAGCGGTCAAATTCGCCGTTATCAGTGCCGACGGAAAAACCCTCGCCTCCGGGACTGGGGATAGCAAGATTTCCATCTGGAATACAGTAACGGGACAACTGCTGCATACCCTAGACGCCGGTGCAGGTGCAGTTCACCAAGTCGCGTTTAGTCCAGACGGAGAAACCCTAGTTAGCGGTAACTCTGATAGTACGGTTAAGCTTTGGCATCCAGGTACGGGGAAACTGCTAGATACCATACGCGGACATTCTGGGGCAGTTTTTGCCGTCGTCCTGAGTCCGGATGGTAAGATTTTAGCCAGCGGCGGCGCAGACCAGACGATTAGAATTTGGCATCTGGACAGTGGGGTACTGTTGCACACCCTCACCCAACATTCAGCAGCGGTTAATGCCCTCTGTATCAGCCCAGATGGTGAGATGCTAGTCAGTGGTAGCGCAGATTGCCAGATCTTGGTTTGGCATCTCGGTAGCGGCAAGCTGATGGATATTCTCTGGGGACATCAAGCGCCGGTTCGTTCGGTGGCGTTTAGTCCAGATGGACATGCGATCGCCAGCGGTAGCGACGACAGGACAATCAAACTTTGGCGCCGCGCGGGGTAATCGGCGATCGGAAAGAATCCACCAACGCTGCGATCGCCCACAACTTGGTAGACTGACCAATTACCCATTACCCATTACCCATTACCCATCCCCCCAAATTGTCAAGTTCTTTAAAGTTTTGCAGACTTTTGCACGAGTAATTTAAGCCACTGCGGTAAACTAAGCGTTGATCCGGAAAAGCTCGCCTTTATCTGCTTTTGGCAGATATTTTAGTTGTTCAGCTTTCATTTGGAGTCCTTATACCATGTCTCATACCGTAAAAATCTACGACACCTGTATTGGCTGCACTCAGTGCGTCCGCGCTTGCCCTCTAGACGTGCTGGAAATGGTTCCCTGGGATGGCTGCAAAGCTGGTCAGATTGCCTCTTCGCCTCGCACGGAAGACTGCGTTGGCTGCAAGCGTTGCGAAACTGCATGTCCTACTGACTTTTTGAGCATCCGGGTCTACCTGGGCGCTGAAACTACCCGCAGTATGGGTCTGGCTTACTAAGCGAGTCCGGCGTCAGCAGTCTCTAGGGGCGAAGCATGGCGGCAATTAAACTCTGCTTCTATTGTTAGGGTCTTGTTTCCGCAATGCTTCGCCTTTACAGAATTGGTCATGGGTCATGGGTGATTGGTAATGGTTAGAAGAATTTCCCCAAGTCCTCCCTATTCCTCTGTATTTTTGCTCAGCCGCCCCGATTACAGTTGTGTTATCCTACCTTGGCAAGCTGGTTGTTAGTTCAAGAGTGAAGGACTAAGGACCAATAAATCATCACTAATAGCTAGGCAGGAGACTTCGCTAAATGTGCGGAATCGTTGGCTATATCGGCACCCAATCGGCAAGCGAAATTTTGCTTTCTGGGTTAGAGAAACTGGAATACCGGGGCTATGATTCCGCCGGAATCGCCACGGTGTGGGAAGGTGAAGTTCATTGCGTCCGCGCCAAAGGGAAACTAGATAACCTGCGCGATAAACTAGCAGGGATGGAAAATCCAGCCTCTGTCGGCATCGGACACACGCGCTGGGCTACCCACGGTAAACCAGAAGAGTATAATGCCCATCCCCACATGGATACGGCAATGCGCGTGGCGGTGGTGCAAAATGGCATTGTGGAAAATTATCGCGAGTTGCGGGAAGAATTAAAGCAACGAGGACACAAGTTTCGTTCGGATACGGATACGGAAGTTATCCCCCACTTAATTGCTGAATTTTTGGCTAAAATTCAACTTTCGGATGCCCATCACCGTTCACCGTTATTAGAAGCAGTCCGACAAGCTGTGCATAAACTAGAGGGGGCATTTGCGATCGCAGTCGTCAGCGCCGACTACCCCGATGAAATCGTTGCCGTCAGGCAACAAGCGCCCCTCGTGGTGGGATTTGGTCAAGGGGAATTTTTCTGCGCTTCGGATACGCCAGCGATCGTCACCCATACCCGCGCCGTACTACCCTTGGAAAATGGGGAAATGGCGCTGCTAACCCATTTGGGAGTAGAAATTTACAACTTTGCAGGCACTCGCCTCAAAAAAACCCCCAAGTTACTTTCTTTGAACCCAATTTTGGTGGAAAAACAGGGATTCCGCCACTTTATGGTCAAAGAAATTTACGAACAACCCGCCGTGGTACGGGCTTGCTTAGAAGCTTACATTAATCCAGATTGGAATGCCGCCACCAAAGAACTACCCGTCAATCTAAAACTGGCAGAATCTCTTTCCGAAAATTTAGAACAAATTGAAATCGTCGCCTGCGGTACTTCTTGGCACGCCGGATTAGTCGGAAAATACCTGTTAGAACAGTTAGCCGGAATTCCCACCTCGGTGCAATATGCGTCGGAATACCGCTACGCACCCCCGCCTTTGACTCCCAATACCCTCACCATCGGCATTACCCAATCGGGAGAAACTGCCGATACTCTAGCCGCGTTGGCGATGGATAAGCAACGTCGGGCGGAAAAAGGCGGTAAATTTGAGTCAAGGTTGTTGGGAATTACCAATCGTCCCGAAAGTTCCTTGGCGGGAATTGTCCCCAATCTGATCGATACCCACGCGGGGATTGAAATTGGGGTAGCCGCGACTAAATCTTTTGTCGCCCAATTAATGGCATTTTACTGTTTGGCGTTGGATTTGGCCTATCGGCGTCAGACGCTGCCCCTATCAAGAATAGAAGAAATACTTGCCGGATTGCATATGCTACCGGCGCAGATTGAAATGCTGTTGGGCAATCTTGAAAAGTACCTCGAAGAGTTAGCCCACGATTTTACCGAAACCCAAGATTTTATTTTCGTGGGACGGGGAATTAATTTCCCGATTGCCTTGGAAGGGGCGCTGAAGCTGAAGGAAATTAGTTATATTCATGCGGAAGGATATGCCGCTGGGGAGATGAAACACGGCCCAATTGCGCTGTTAGATGCTAAAGTGCCAGTTGTAGCGATCGCAGTCAAAGGTAGCGTCTACGAAAAAGTCCTCTCTAACGCCCAAGAAGCAAAGGCGCGAGATTCCAGATTGATTGGGGTAACTCAAATCAACGACACCGAAGCGGCAGAAATCTTTAATGACTTGTTACCCGTACCGCCAGTTGATGAGTTACTTTCCCCGATTGTCACTGTGATTCCGCTGCAATTATTGGCGTATCATATCGCCGCCCGTCGCGGGTTGGATGTGGATCAGCCCCGGAATTTGGCAAAATCGGTGACGGTGGAGTAAGCGAAAAGGGGATTTTTAGCAGAAGTAGGGGCACGGCATCCTGAATTCGTTGTGCCAATATATATTTTTGATGCCGTGCCCCTATTAAAACATTGGTTTTTGCGAGATTGTTTATACTGGGGGACTTCTGCCGACATTTTTGTCACCCAGTAGATGCACATAACTCCGAAAAGTGCGATCGCTACCTGAATTTGGCATCAGACTTGTGCCCGCTAGCTTTGCGTTGCTTAACTTAGTAATTATACTGAATCCGCTTCTACAACAATCAACTCGCTCTTGCAGTGTATTTACAAGCGAATCAGACTTCTGGCAAATTGGCAATTCCGTAATTTTACTGAACAAAAATAAATTATCAAAAAATAATAATTGTTACATGAGGAAAACACGTAAAAAACGGATGTCTGCGTCAGTAATTTTACGATTTGGAAAAAAATTGCATAAAAATTGATTCGCGGTTTCGCTGAAGAATCATGTATAATCCAAGTAAAAATAGCTAAACAAAATCTACTAAAGGTTAACCCAGAAGCTGGCGCTACGCTATAAATACTAATAAATCAACGGATAAGTCCAGATGTTTAAGGTTTCAAACACAAGAATATAAACTTAAAAAATATGCCACGCTGGAAACTGGTGACTGAATTTTCTATTGATAGCGCCCACTATATCAAAGACTACAAAGGCCCTTGCGGTAGGTTACACGGTCATACCTACCGCATCAAAATTGAGGCAACTGCCAATCAACTTTACTCATCGGAATTCGTTCCCCACAAGGTGATGGTGGCGGATTTCAGGACGTTGCGCTGGGCGAAGCAGGATGTGACCAAAGGGGGATTGGATCACTGCGTTTTAAATGAGGTGCTACCGCCCGAATACGACACAACCGCAGAGATGATTGCCCAGTATATTTACGACAAGACGAAGAAGCTTCTACCGGAAGGGGTAAAGCTGAAAGTTGCTGTATCTGAAACGCCCAGTAGTTGGGTGGAATATGAGGATGATTGAGTTATAGATAGTGCTAATAGCTAATAGCTAATTGCTAATTGCTAACTTGATAATATAGCATTTTTTCTGACATTAGCCCCTGGTTAGAGTAGGGGCGAGTTTAACATCGTCGGGACTTACGCAACTTCTCTATATGTAGGGTGCGTTAACGCAGTGTAACGCACCATGTCCACTATATCTGGAGTTCCTGCGTAAGTCCCGATCGTGACAATTACCCAAAACCCGAGCGTCAGAAACAAAGGTGATGCGTCGATTTCTCGGTTTCAAACCCACGATTTTTTAGAGAAACCGGGTTTCTTTGCTCAGAAACAAAGGTGATGCGTCGATTTCTCGGTTTCAAACCCACGATTTTTTAGAGAAACCGGGTTTCTTTAGCATCAAACCCACGATTTTTTAGAGAAACCGGGTTTCTTTGTGCTTGGATGTAACTAGCAACTTGAGTTAATTAGGTGAATTTACTATCCCATTAAAAGACTTAGTATTCTCAGCAACTTGCTCGTTGATGGGGTCTTTTGAGGGTAACAAAAGTTCTGAACGGAAGGAATGGCGGATATGAGAATTGAGATACCGCATTTGTAGCAGTTGCCACTCTTGCCACATTTCGTAGCGAGTTTCGGCGAGTTGTTTAGCTAGGGTTGGCAGGTTTTTGGTGGTTTCAGAATCTAAGGCATCTGCGAGAAATTCGGCTAAAACGAAGCTGTCTTGAATTTGCCCCAGTATTTCTTGAATGCTCTTGATATCTTCGAGAAAAGCTGTATAAGTCGGGCTATAGAAGTCGGTAAATAATTCCATTTGATAGCGCACGCGCTTGGTTTGTTTCCGCAAGTCGTGCAGAACTTCTCCGTGGATTGCGATTTGTTCTTCTACCGCTTCGTGACTTAAATTTTTCAGGGGTTTAATTTCTGTTTCCTCAGCTTGAGTTCCCACCAACCAAGCTTGATGAAGTAACAAATCGCTGACTGAGGGTAAGAGTAAATCTGGCAATACTTCGTGAATTGGCATTTGAGCCATTGCCTGATATTTTGGCGACTCCAACCACGCTTTCAAAGATTGTTTAAATTGCTTATAACTTTTGTGATGAAGGGTTTCTCGTACCTGTTCTAAAACCTTTTCCCGCCGTTTATCTAGGTAAGCCAAAGCTTTTTCCAAAACTTTCTGTTCTTCGCGGGGCAAATTGGGTTTATAGCGCTTTTCCAGTGCTTCTTTTAATACATCTAAATCCCGCAGTTTCCCCAAAGTCAGAGCAATTTTACCAATCTGTTTTTCTTGCGCCGACTCAGGCAGATCTAATGCGGGTGCAAAACCCGTGACCGCCGATCGCAGGCGACGCATCCCGACGCGCATTTGGTGCAACGCTTCCGGATCGCGGTCTTCTAAAACATCGGCTTCGTGCTTGAGAATTTTTTTCAGGTGTTTCTCGATTCCGAGGTATGCCCAGTCTCCAAGGGTTTTCGCCGTTGATGTCGTTGGTAATTTCATAAGAAATTGGTAATGGGTAATCGGTAATGGGTAATGGCAGGTGAGGGAGGTGATGGAGGTAAGCGAGAGTTGGAACTAATATCTTTCCCATCTTCTCCATCTTCTCCATCTTCCCTATTACCTATTACCCATTACCTATTACCTTATTTAAGATATTCCTGAATCGCTTTTACCTCGAGTCGTTCTGACTGCAAGCGCGCGATCGCCGCCGTGGTTGCTTGCGCCCCGGCGATGGTGGTAATCACCGGAATTTTGTAAGCCAAAGCCGTGCGACGCAGCAGGCGTCCGTCGCTTTGCGCTTCTTCCCCAGAAGGCGTATTCAGAATCAGGTTGATTTTCTCGTTTTTAATCGAGTCCATGATGTGGGGACGCCCTTCGTGGATTTTTAGCACCAATTCGACGTTCTTGAGGCCGTGTTCTTGCAATACGCGACGGGTTCCGTCGGTTGCTACCACGTTAAAACCTAACTCTAACAGCTGTTTGACCACGGGGACGATTGCTTGTTTGTCGCGATCGCTCATCGATACAAACACCGTCCCTGCCAGGGGTAAGCGCTGATTTGCCGCCAGTTCTGCCTTGGCAAAGGCTTTGCCAAAATCGCTGTCTATCCCCATTACTTCGCCCGTAGACCGCATTTCCGGCCCTAATAGAGTATCCGTACCGGGGAATTTATCAAACGGCAATACGGCTTCTTTTACCGCGATGTGACGGGGCAGAATTTCTTGGGTGAATCCCAATTCTTCTAATGTTTTCCCCGACATAATTAATGATGCCAGTTTCGCCAACGGCACGCCTATCGCTTTGGATACAAATGGCACCGTGCGCGACGCGCGGGGGTTCGCTTCCAAGATATAAACTTGGGGCATGTATCCGTGGGCACCAACCACTGCAAACTGGATATTCATCAACCCCACTACGT
This sequence comes from Microseira sp. BLCC-F43, assembly GCF_041929235.1. Classification (NCBI taxonomy): domain Bacteria; kingdom Bacillati; phylum Cyanobacteriota; class Cyanophyceae; order Aerosakkonematales; family Aerosakkonemataceae; genus Microseira; species Microseira sp. BLCC-F43. Next base: position 2,914 of record NZ_JBHFNP010000324.1, on the reverse strand, counting down.
TCAGTGCCTTGGCTAGCCCGATCGTCCAATTCCTTATTGTTTCTAGGGTTGCGGGCGGCAGAGAAGTTGTCGGCAAGGTGCAGGCGCTGTCCCCTGAGTGAATTCCCGCTTGCTCGATGTGTTCCATGATACCGCCTATCACTACGTTACCCGTAGAGTCGGCGATCGCATCCACATCGACTTCGACGGCATTTTCCAGGAATTTATCGACCAAGACGGGTTTTTCTGGTTCCACCTGCACCGCCATGGTCATGTAGCGCTGCAAGTCTTCATCCGAGTAGACAATTTCCATTGCCCGCCCGCCGAGGACGTAGCTGGGGCGCACCACGACGGGATAGCCAATCCGCCGCGCCACGGCGAGTGCTTCTCCTTCGCTGCGGGCAATACCGTTGGGGGCGGTTTTCATCTGCAACTGCTGCAACAAGACTTCAAACCGTTCTCGGTCTTCGGCGATGTCGATAGAATCAGGGCTAGTTCCCCAAATTTTGGGGATTGGTAATTGGGAATTGGTAATTGGTAATTGGTTAGATTCTTCCCCATTAGCAATTAGCAATGAACCATTAGCAATTTGGTTCAGATATTCTTGCAAAGGAACAGCCAATTTTAGGGGTGTTTGACCGCCGAATTGGATGATAATGCCTGCCGGGTTTTCTGTCTCAATAATATTGAGAACGTCTTCTTTGGTGAGGGGTTCAAAATATAAGCGATCGCTCGTATCGTAGTCAGTCGAAACCGTTTCCGGGTTCGAGTTGACCATAATAGTTTCAAACCCGGCAGCGGATAGAGCATAGCTAGCATGACAGCAGCAGTAGTCAAATTCTATTCCCTGACCGATGCGGTTGGGGCCGCCGCCCAAAATCATCACCTTTTGTTTATCCGAAGGCAGCACTTCAGATTCGCAAATGCCAGTGGTCAGTTGTTCTTGTTCGGACGACTGACTGCTGACTGACATACTACCCATTTCATACACTGAATAGTGGTAGGGAGTGAACGCTTCAAACTCTGCCGCGCAGGTATCGACGGTTTTGTAGATGGGAACTACACCCAATTGTTTGCGGTAAGTGCGGACTTCGTCTTCGGTGGTTTTGGTGGCGAAGGCGATTTGGCGATCGCTAAATCCCAGCTGTTTAATTGCTAACAGCTGTTCTTGGCTCAAATCTTGCAGCTTTGTGCGTTTGAGGAACTTTTCTGTTTCCAGAATTTGCGCCATTTTATCTAAGAACCAAGGGTCGATGCCGGTGAGTTCGTAGATTTCTTCTACCGACATGCCCATCATCATGGCGTGGCGGACTGTAAAAATCCGCTCTGGATTGGGGGTGCGTAAATTGGCGCGAATTTGTTCTAAACTGGGGAGTTTTTCATTGCGATCGCATCCCCATCCTGCACGTCCGGTTTCCAAACTCCGCAGCGCTTTTTGGAACGACTCGCAGAACGTGCGCCCAATTGCCATTGCTTCCCCTACCGACTTCATTTGGGTAGTCAAAAATGGCTGAGTTCCGGGAAACTTTTCAAAGGCAAACCGGGGGATTTTGGTTACCACATAATCAATTGTCGGCTCAAACGACGCGGGGGTTTTCTTGGTAATGTCGTTGTTGATTTCATCCAGGGTATAACCCACCGCCAACTTCGCCGCAAACTTAGCAATCGGGAACCCAGTCGCCTTAGAAGCAAGTGCCGAGGAACGAGACACGCGCGGGTTCATTTCAATTACGATTAATTCCCCATCTACCGGATTAACCGCAAATTGAATATTCGAGCCGCCGGTTTCTACCCCAATTTCGCGGATAATTTTAATCGACGCATCTCGCAGGCGCTGATATTCTTTATCCGTTAACGTCTGTGCCGGGGCGACGGTAATCGAATCCCCCGTGTGAATCCCCATCGGGTCTAAGTTTTCAATCGAGCAGATAATCACTACATTATCTGCCAGATCTCGCATCACTTCTAACTCGTATTCTTTCCATCCCAGGAGTGATTTTTCAATCAAAATTTGCGATACGGGGGAAGCTTCTATCCCTCCCTGCGCCATTTCTTCAAATTCTTCCTGATTGTATGAAATGCCGCCCCCCGTACCGCCCAGAGTAAATGCAGGTCGGATAATTAGGGGATAAGTGCCGATTTTTGCGGCGACTTCTTTGGCTTCGGCAATATTTGAGGCAATCCCAGAAGGACAGACACCCACCCCAATCCGCGCCATCGCTTCTTTGAACAATTGCCGGTCTTCGGCTTTTTCAATTGCTTCCAGCTTCGCCCCGATCAGTTCTACACCGTATTTTTCCAAGACGCCATTTTTTGACAAAGCCACCGCTAAATTCAATGCAGTTTGCCCGCCCATCGTTGGTAGGAGGGCGTCTGGTCGCTCCTTGGCGATTACTTTTTCTACCATTTCTGGCGTCAGCGGTTCAATATAAGTCCGGTCTGCTGTTTCCGGATCGGTCATGATGGTAGCGGGGTTGGAGTTGACCAGCACCACCTCATAACCTTCGCTGCGGAGGGCTTTGCACGCCTGAGTTCCAGAATAGTCAAACTCGCAGGCTTGACCGATGATAATCGGACCGGAACCCAACAGCAGGATTTTTTTGAGGTCGTTACGGCGGGGCATATTTGTTTCTATAACACTGACAGCATTTGAACCCAGACCATTGTAAGCCTGCTGTGCGTGAGTTGGTCTGCGTTTAACAAATTTCACGGAATTCCCCATCCGTCACTTGCGGTGGGGATGGATAGCAACCAAAAAATAACCTGAGCGATCGCGAATCCACAGAATCTACGCTATTATGTTATCAGCAACTTCTGATGATGATAAATGCTCAAGGCGTATAAATACCGCATTTACCCCGATCAAGACCAGCAAGTATCTCTGGCAAAGTCGTTTGGGTGCTGTCGTTGGTATTGGAATTACGCCCTTTCTTTG
>NZ_JBHFNP010000323.1:0-31270 GCF_041929235.1 Microseira sp. BLCC-F43 | reverse complement strand
AGAAGCCCCCCTTGCCAAGGGGGGTTGGCGGGATCGAGAAGCCCCCAATGCCAAGGGGGGTTGGGGGGATCGAGAAGCCCCCAATGCCAAGGGGGGTTGGGGGGATCGAGAAGCCCCCCTTGCCAAGGGGGGTTGGCGGGATCGAGAAGCCCCCAATGCCAAGGGGGGTTGGCGGGATCGAGAAGCCCCCCTTGCCAAGGGGGGTTGGGGGGATCGAGAAGCCCCCAATGCCAAGGGGGGTTGGCGGGATCGAGAAGCCCCCCTTGCCAAGGGGGGTTGGGGGGATCGAAACTCTCGGTTCCGCTGGTACCAGTTGCTGCCACAAAGAGAGAATCATCTCGATTAAGAATCAAACAACCAGATTGCGCCCCTGCATTTTCTAGCACAATCCGCATTAACTTTTTGATTAACTCATCCAGTACAATTTCCCCTGATATTACTTCAGCAGTTTTGGTAACAGTTTTCCAATCCACATCCCACCGAGAAGAATCAGTAGTTAGATTCATTGATGGGATAGCTTCAGGAATTTTATCTAGCAATCGCGGATAAGTTTCATCTAAATGCTTCACCTTAGCCAGCCCCATTTCTGATAGCAATACCGCGCTTCTTGCATATATAAACCGGCAATCTTAGTCTTTTCTCGGCTAAGGTAGAACTTGGCTGTTAGTTCGTTCGCGAGGGCTTCTTCATTAATATATTCATTAGCTTTAGCGAGTTCAATCGCTTTATCGTATTGCGCGATCGCCTCCAGAGATCGACCCAAAACTCGATTGAGTTCTGCCTCTACTAGATAATATTTATGCAAAAAGTTTGTGGGGGCACGATCCGCCCATTTTTTCATCTTTTTCTGATTTTTTTTCACCCGCCCGATCCAGCATATTTTATCATAGCTACTACCTTCAGGATACAAAGCTATTTTGACTAGAGAATCGTAGAAATGAAACAGCGGCGAATTGATAGACGAAGCCATACTCTTTAAATTCTTTTCCGCTAATTTTGCCAGGGCAGCAGCTTGGTGAATTTCCCCAAACAAATAACAGAGAATTAATGAATAAAAGTTTTCCACAAAAGTTATCGTTATAATATTAGACTCTTCGGGCAGAGATAGTCTCTGCCGAGAGTCGTACACTTCCCCAATTAAACGACAAGGATTTTCGCTGCGCCCCAGCAAGTTGAGAACTACCTGATGATATATTTTTACCGATTCTAAGGCAAGTTCTTGCTTACAATGCTGAATAGTCTCGCCATAAGAAGCCATTTCTTTTTCTAAAATATCAAGTTGTTTACCGCTGAAAAATGAATGAACGCAGTAGCTACCTGCTGTAAAGGCAAATAATTTGCTATCTCCTGTCTCTAAACCAATTTGAACCACTTCCTTGAGAGATTGTAGTGTCTCCTTGAGGTGGTGTTTCCAGTGTTTGATACAGGTGGAAAATCCTGTCAATATCTTGCGTTTAAACTTAAACTTTTCAACTAAATCTAAAGCAAGCTTGCCAAACTGATAGCCATTTTTAATATCTCCAAATCCGATATTTAGAATGATTTCGTAACCGATATAACCGACGGCTGAATTAGGATCGTTACCATAACGAAGGGTTAAATTGATTATTTTACAAATAATTAGCGGATACAATTTAGGATTGGTAAGTGCGACGGTAGTTGCGATTTTATCCATAACTTGCAGAGCCGCTCTCGCTTTCAAATCCGTCATTTCTGGCAAGTGTCTCAACTGTTTAATTGACCTACCAGCTAGAGCAAGCCGCGTTCTTAATAACTCGAATAAAACCTGGGGTATATTAGGTTTTGTTGTCAACTTGAATCCCAAAATATCCAGTACTTCCAATCCAATTTTTACCGCTTGGGCAATTTGGTTTCTGGCAAGACAAATTTCAATCTTTATTTCATATATTCTAACTGTTTGCCACAAATTTTTGCTGTGGTGTAACACGCTGTTTGCCAAGCGTTCAATTTCTTCAAACTCGCCACAAAAGTATGCCGTTTCTGTTGCCAATTCATAAATTGCTAAAGTCAGTTGGTATTGCCGCTGCCAACAATCAATTCCCAACAGCCCTAAAGCCAATTTTAAAAACCGAAATGCTTGCTCATATGCAGTTGAAGACTTAGCTTTTTTGGCAGCTATTAGATTTAATTTTGCCAGTTCATCTCTTTGGAATTGCTCTATGTAGGGTGCTCTCTTCGGTAGCGTAACGCACCGATCCACTGGGTAAGTCCTGTTGATATTCCCTCAGTTCAATACCTTGATTGAGTTGGTTAACAATTTCAAAGATTTTGTCTTCTTGTGCCTCTTTTGGCGTACTATTCAACAGCAGTTGTCCAATTTTCCAATGAATCGCTTTAGTCTCCGTTTCTGGAATAAGAGAATAGGCAGCTTGCTGGATGCGGTCATGGACAAATTTGTAGGCAGTACTCGAACTTGTTGAAATTACAAAATCCTGGGTAACAGCTTCGCGCAAATTAGCTGCCACTTTTTCTGGCGACTTTTCTGATATAACTGCTAAAGTTGCTAAATCGAAAGAGTTGCCGATACATGCAGCTACCTTTAAAACCTGTTGCATTTCTTCTGACAACTTTTGCATTCTACCAGCCAGCAATTCGATGACATTTTCTGTCATTCCTTTAGCGCGAATTTGCTCTAAATTCCACTCCCAGCAGCCTCGAGCAAAATCAAACGCTAACAGCTTTTCCCCATAAAGCGATTGCAAAAATTGATTGATAAAGAAGGGATTACCATCAGTCTTTGCTAAAATCAACTCGGCTAAAGGTTCTGATTGTTCCAGTGGGCAATGCAGCGTTTCCGCAATTAACTGATTAATTTGGGGCAACTCTAACCGAGATCAGAAAATTTCAGTTATAACTGTTCCATTTTTTTCTACAGTCAGCTTCAATGGATGGACAGCATTAACTTCATTATCCCGATAAGCCCCAATTAAAAACAGTCCGCTTTTGGCTGCCGTTACCAGCAGTTGTATCAATTTCAAAGAAGCTAAATCTGCCCATTGTAAATCGTCCAAAAACATCACCAAAGGATGTTCTTTCGATGCAAACACCCGAATGAAATTCTGGAAGACTAGATTAAAGCGATTTTGGGCATCCTCTGGCGGCACATTTGGCACAGGTGGTTGACTACCAATCAACAATTCTACTTCGGGAATCGCATCGATAATAATTTGACCATTTATACCCAAAGCAGTTTGCAGTTTTTCGCGCCAAACATCTAGCCGCGTTTCTTCTTCAGTTAACAATTGCCGCATCAGTGCAGAGAAAGCTTGCACTAAAGCGCTATAGGGAATATTCCGCTGAAATTGGTCGAATTTTCCCGATATAAAATAACCCCGATACTCCCTTACCTCGCTCCCAGGCTCAGCCTGGGAGCCAGATTGTAGAGGCAGAGCCTCGCTTATCTTAGTGCCATGCAATCTTAGCTTTTCTACTTCTCGCACTAAAGCAGACTTGCCAATACCAGAATATCCAGTTACTAGCACCATCTGCGTCGCCCCAGCACAAACTCGTTCACTAGCTGCAAATAATTGGGTTAATTCTCGTTCTCTTCCGTAAAGTTTTTGCGGAATTTGCAACTTTCCATAAAAATCACGTTCGGCTAAAAGAAAGTTATCAATATAACCATTTTGTTCAAGCTGATTGCGACAATGTTCTAAATCTGACTTAATCCCAAAAGCACTTTGATATCTATCTCCTGGATCTTTGGCGAGTAACTTCATCACCAGAGCGGATAAAACCGTTGGAATTGCTGAATTCAGGACTTGGGGTGCAACCGGAATTCTGGCAATATGACTGTGAATTAACTCGATTGTATCTTCTGTATCGTCGGGTAACTTTCCGGTTAGCATTTCATAAAAAGTCACCCCCAACGAGTAAAAATCGGTGCGATAATCAATCCTGCGATTCATCCGCCCCGTTGCTTCTGGAGATATATAGACTAAAGTGCCTTCTAATATAGTATTTGTCTCTTCTGCTTCCATTGGAGAAGCTAACGCCAAGTCGGTAATTTTTACCTCTAGAGTGAGAGGATTGAGCAAAATATTGCTGGGTTTAATATCATTATGAATGAGTTGGTGTTGGTGCAATTCCCCCAGAATCTGAGCAATTTGTATAGCTATATACAGAAATTCTCTTAAATTGAGTTGGTGGTTAGTTAGATACTCTTTGAGGGAGATAGCGCCAAAATCATCTAAAACCAGGACAGGACGAGAGTTAACATTTAACAATTCCAGGGGTTTAACTATCCCAGATATTTCCAGATTTTTGGTAACTTCATATTCATGTTGCAGACAAGCTATGTCTGCGGGTGTGGGATACTCGGAGATTAGGCATTTGAGAATTACCGGCTGTCCATCCGATATCCGCAGCCCTCGGTATAAAATTCGCTTCGGGCTAGTATAAATTTTTTCTAGTATCTGGTATCCATTTAGTTCAAGCATTTTCCCTTGGTATTTTATATCATGTCCGCTTGAAGACCCATAGTTGGGACTGACGCGGGGACGCCCAGACGCTCTGACGCGGAGAATTTTAATTAAGGGTAATCGACCGGACATGGTATTATACACCCCGGAGCGCAGCTTCAGCGATTAACTAGCAATTTTATCAGGTAAAAACTGTACTTGAGGCTAGGTACAAAGTCGCGCTCAGTCGCTAAATTAGTCAAGTAAAGCAAAAAGGACACTAAGTTAACAAAAAGTTACGATCAAGAGTTAACAATTGACAGGGCTTTTGGGCTTTAACTTGAAGCTTAACTTAGTGCTTTTAGCTAATGTAACACTTTGTGTATTACTGAGTTCGTAGAGGAAATAGGAAATGCCATTCCATTTTTTACAAAAAGCTTTTGCGCTCGCTGCATAAGTCACTCCCAGTTCCACCTATAGATAAATAGCAGAAGTAAAAATTCCTGTGGCTGCTTGAGCGGTACGGGAGAGTAAAAGTACCAGGGAAGGACTAATAACTCAAGTTGCTAGTTATCTCTCTGGGAGCGGCTAATGGCTAATGGCTAATGGCGAGATTGGTAAAAATCCTATATTAGCAATTAGCAATTAGCAAGCTGGCAACGCCAAAGTTTATAACTAGCAACTTGCGTTAATAGATCAAACTACTTGTTTGGAGGTCATTTATGCCTTGTACAATTGGCAGTTCATACACAATCAAGTCAGGAGATACGCTTGCTAACATCGCAGCCGTCAAATTGGGTGATGGTAGCCGTTGGCGTGAAATCAAGAAACCAGATGGCAACCCATTCACAGAAGAGGAAGCTAGGAATTTACAGATAGGTCAGGAAATCTGCATTCCTAATGGGTCTACTCCTCCACCGTTGGGCAATGGTTTTGCAGGTATCGTGTCGTGCCAAACTTACGAAGCCATGTTCCCCAACCGTAACGGTTTGTATAGCTACGACAGTCTGGTGGCGGCAACTGGGAAGTACGGGCAATTCTGCAACTCTGGTTCGGATGAGCAACGCAAACGCGAGGCGGCTGCATTCTTGGCGAACATTGCCCACGAGACGACGGGAGGCTGGGACGCGGCTCCTGGAGGGCGTTACGCTTGGGGTCTATATTACGTTGAAGAGGTGGGTTGCGAGAATGGAGGCTGCACCCAATACTGCGATGCCAGCAACACCCGCTATCGGTGCGTACCGGGTAAAACCTATCACGGACGCGGCCCAATTCAGTTGTCGTGGAATTACAACTACGGTCAGGTGGGGGAAGCGTTGGGGGTGGATTTGTTGGCTAACCCAGACTTAGTTAAATTGGATGGTGCGATCGCTTTCCAAACCGCCCTGTGGTTCTGGATGACTCCCCAACCACCCAAGCCTTCTTGTCACGCAGTTATGACTGGCGGGTGGATGCCCTCTCCCGACGATGTTAGCAAGGGACGTGCGCCCGGTTTCGGCATGACTATCAACATTATTAATGGCGGTCTGGAATGTAGCATTCCTACCAATGATAAGGTTCGCGACCGGGTGGGTTTCTACGAGCGTTTTACCCAGATGTTGGGTGTAAGCATGGGCGAAAACGTTTACTGCGATCGCATGGCTCACTACTAAAGATTCTGTTTCAAAAAGTCTGGAACACTTCCACATCCGATCGCAGATGAAGCGATCGCTATGTCTGAATTTCAAGGAGAAAATCATGTTTGCTACATCCAGCCAAAGTTACACCGTACAACCGGGTGACACGTTATATTTGATTGCCCAAAAAGTTTACGGAGATGGCAATTTATGGAATTTAATTTACGACGCTAATCGCAACGCGATCGGGGCTGACCCCAACCAAATCCAAGTTGGAATGGTACTTGTTATTCCTGCAAAAGACAACCCTAATCGCCCTGGCAACGGCACCCGATTAAATCTAGAAGCTACATTTTACAGCATGGAAGAAACACATTGTCATCCGCCTGCCTCTGGCGTACATGGGATTACATTGGCAGCAGCACTTTCAGGTCAATGGCAGTCCAAGTGTCAGGGTCAAAGTGTTGGGCGCGTACAGTGTGCAGTAGACCCAAACATTATTCCCCTGCTCAAAAATTTCACCTTAGTACTTTGGGATGGAAGGGAAGTTCCCGCAGCTGCGCTAGATAAGGGTACGGCAGTTATAGGCAACAGGATTGATATCTTTGTTGATCCCGTCAATCAGGCTATTAATCTAGGTAGAAAGCCTGTCACAGTAATTCTTTGATTTCAGGGTTTTCCTGCAACAAAATGCAGAAACAGGACTGACGCGAAACAAACCGGGTTTCTCTGAAAAATCCTACGCATAAACCCGGTTTCTAGATTCGTTATGAGAAATTATTCGCTGCGAGCGCAATCTAGGAGAAAATTATGTTTATCGCGCCACAATCCACTTCTGATATAGCTGTACAAAAATCTGAAATATTGGCGCCAAATTTTAGTGGCACTGTCGTCATCCTGATCTCTTGGTCAAGTGGAAAAGCCTTAGATGTACGCGATTTATCTAAAGATGATGGTGCCAAAATTCAGCAATGGACTAAACATGGTGGTGCAAATCAACAGTGGAGATTCGACCTCAGAAATGGTGGCTGGACTATCACTTCTATATCAAGCGGTAAAGTCTTGGAAGTTCCTGGTTTTTCTAATAATGATGGTGCCCAAATTCAACAATGGTCTTACAACGGTGGAAATAATCAGCTTTGGAGACCCGGATTTATAATCGTGGGCAGTCGGCAAAGTGTTACATTACAAAATGTTGCGAGTCATAAAAACTTGGATTTACCTGGTTTCTCTAATGATAATGGAACCATAATCCAGCAATGGTCTTATACAGGGAATAAAAATCAAGTGTGGGAAATGGAGTACGTTTAAAAATTCCCATCGCTATCGACAATAACACCTACTGCCTAGTCAAAAAAACTCAATTTTACCAAGGATAAAATCGTGATTACTACCTCTGACCAATCTGATACTGCCCAATCAGGTGAAACGCTTGCAACGATAGCCGAGAAAGTTTACGAAAATGAGGAGTTATCGACGCTAATTTACGACTTTAATCGCGCCGCGATTGGAGATAATCCAGAATATATTGAACCGGGAACGAGACTTGTCATGCCTCTGCAAACGAGTCAAGACTTTACCAATCGCGTCATCGAACTGACTAATATAGAGCGAAAAAAAGCTGGTTTGCGCGAACTAAAATACGAGTCTCGGTTAGCAACTGCGGCATTCAGACACAGCCAAAATATGGCATTGCAAGACTATTTTAGTCACAAGCAACCCAATGGTAGCACGATGGGCGATCGCATTAAAGCGACAGGCTATCAATATTCCAGGGCGGCGGAAAACATTTCTGGGGGTCAGTCTACACCAGAGGCAGCAGTACAAGCATGGATGAATAGCCCCGGACATCGTGCCAATATCCTCAATCCCAAATTGCAAGAAATAGGCGTCGGTTACTACTTCCTAGCCAACGATACAGGCAACGTTAACTACAAACACTACTGGACACAAGTTTTTGCCACACCGAGATAATATCATTTTCCCGTGTTGATGCTACAGATCCGATCCCCCCTAACCCCCCGATGCATTGGGGGGAACCGAAGAAGTTAAAGTCCCTCTTTTTAAGGGAGATTTAGGGGGATCTGTTACAGGAAGAGAAAACGGTATAACAACAGGTAAAAGGAGAAGATCGTGATTCAAAATCAAGACACAACTAACTGCGATGGATTCCTTGTTAGCGACGATATTCGCACGGGTTTCATCTCTGGATCAACCTTTACCAATAAGGCAATTCAATACTCAGTTGTCGATGGATTAGCGGTTTTTGAAGGTTGCATTGTCCTGGGTACTGTTGAGGAAATGGAGCAAAAAATAGCTGCTATTCGATCTGGGGAAGATATTGAAGAAGATGTTAGTGCGCGCGGTCTGTTTATCCCTGGACAAAAGTATCGCTGGCCTAATGGAATTGTACTGTATGAAATCGCTCCGAATCTGCCGAATCAGAAGCGGATTAGCGATGCGATCGCTCACTGGGAAGAAAAAACCAGCATCCGGTTTGTGCGGCGAACTAGCAGCAATGCCAGTCAGTATCCAAACTATATTTACTTCAAACCTGCCAGTGGGTGCTTTTCTGCTGTAGGGATGCGGGGAGGTAAGCAAGACATTGGTCTAGCTCTAGGTTGCGGCACGGGTGCTACAATTCACGAAATTGGTCACGCCTTGGGACTTTGGCACGAACAAAGTCGATCGGATCGGGATAAACACATTCAGATTCATTGGCAGAATATCGACCCTAAACATCAGCACAACTTTAACCAACACATCACTGATGGCGATGACTACGATTCCTACGATTATGACTCGATCATGCACTACGGAGCGACGGCTTTTTCTAAAAACGGTAAACCAACAATTACGACAATTCCGTCCGGAAAACCCATCGGTAAAAGGAATAGTCTGAGCGATCGCGATATAGCAACCATCGAATTTCTCTATCAAGGAAAACCGTCGCGATCGCGTCCATACACCCTAAAAGCGGGAGATACACTTTTTTTAATTGCCCAGCGAGAGTTAGGTGATGGAAATCGTTGGCGTCAAATCATGAAAACTCCAGAGGGCGGTTTCTTCACAGAAGAGGAGGCTCAGAATTTGCAACCCGGTCAGGTAGTCTACCTTCCCTTAACTTAACAATGTTTTAGCAGTCCCTAACCGCCCGGAAATAAATTTCCGGGCTAACAGCTCAAGTCCATTTTAATGGACTGATACCAATTGCCCTTGATAATGCTACATATCAAAGGATTGTAGGGGCGGGTTTTACCAATAACCTTTGACAAAAACAAACCATTCAAATAAACCCGCCCCGCGCCTTGCTTTTTGAATCAGTGTTTAGTCCTGTTTAGAGGACTTTAGCTATTAGCCAGAGAATTTATTCTCTGGCGGGTTAATGAGCAGGTGCAAGATCTAAGGATAGCTACTCTGTTTTTTGAGCAACGCCTATGTTGTCAAATAATGCTCTCCCACTCGTAACAGGCGAAATCCTTTTCTCTGAAGATTTGGCATCGTTTTCTGGAGCTACGGTGAATGTATATCTTGAAGATGTAAGTTCTGTAGATGCTCCATCCCAAATCGTCGCTAAACAAGTAATTCCTAACATTAATCATGTGATAGGAACTGAGAATCGAGTTGAATTTGCCCTCAAAGGCAAGATTGCAGATTTACGCGCCAGTTATTCGATCCGCGTACAAGTCTCTCAACATAGAGATGAGCAAATTCATCGCGGGGATTGCATCAGCACAGAGAGTTATCCAGTCCTTACTTTTGGGTATCCGCATCAAGTATCAGTCCGCGTGCGAGAAGTCAAGTAGCATTTGGTTTTTTAGACAACAATTTGGTGAGGTATCTATGAACCAAGACACTTATTTAGCAACAGAAAGCACAGAAACTATCGAGCCTTGCGAAGACATTAACGAGATTAATAACGACCCCGAAGAAGTTAAGCGATCGCAAGATGAAGCAACTCGCAGTTTCGGAACTAAGGTGCAACAAGCACCAGGTTGCTCAACAGCAGTACTTAGCGGTCTTTCTAAACAAATCATCGATGAGATGAACCGCATTGAACCCGGTTGTTTGGTGAGTTTTGCTGACTTAAACGTACAAAATGGTGCAGCTGTCAATCCCTTTCTTCAGCCAAAAGCAAAAGCAGCATTGGCGCGCGCTATTGAAGATCGGGGTCGCACCCTGGTTGTGAATTCTGCATACCGAACGCTGCCCCAGCAATTGATGTTGTATAACCAGTATAAAAATGGACGGTGTGGGATTGCGATCGCAGCGCGTCCAAGTACTAGCAATCACGAAGATGGTTTGGCTTTGGATGTGGAAGATCCAAGGGGTTGGGAACCTTATTTTATCCGACATGGCTGGCGACCTTTGCGCGGCGATCCGCCTCATTTTGACTATACAGGCGGGGGAAGGTCGGATATTAGCAACATTGCGGTCAAGGCATTTCAGCGACTTTGGAATCGGTATAATTCTAGAGATCGCATTGCAGAAGATGGTGACTGCGGCGCGGCTACTTTAGCGCGACTTAATCAATCGCCCATCGCAGGTTTTGGAGAAATAAATAGCATCAGGATACTGCGGCTAAGTCAACCTTTTATGGAAGGTGATGATGTGCGTAAAATTCAGCAAGCTTTGCTCAAAGCTAATATCAAGGTCACCGTTGATGGAGTTTTTGGATCGACCACAGAAAGCGCCATCAAACAATTTCAACAGCAAAAAGGTTTAACGCCCGATGGTGTTGTCGGGTCAGCAACCCGTTTAGAACTGGGAGTGTAAAACTATTTCACTTTCAAGCGAGGCAGAGCCTCGAAAATTCGTTCCCAGGCCGGAGCCTGGGAACGAGATCGGACATCCCCTAACTCGTTCCCAGGTTGAACCTGGGAACGAAAAACTAGAGGCTCTGCCTCGGCTTAAAAATTCGTTCCCAGGCCGGAGCCTGGGAACGAGATCGGACATCCCCTAACTCGTTCCCAGGTTGAACCTGGGAACGAAAAACTAGAGGCTCTGCCTCGGCTTAACGATTAGCAATTAGCCATTAGCCATTAGCCATTAGCAAGGTTGCGATCGCTCATCCACAAAAATTCAATTATTATAAAAAACCAGGGTAATTATGACTAAAAACATCTTCGCATTATTAGTTGGAATTGACAACTACCATCCCGACTCTATTCCACAAATTTCGCCATTAAAAGGCTGCATTAACGACATTAAAGCCGTAGAAGCTTATCTGCGGGAACGAATTGTAAAAGACAGCGAATGGCAACTGGTCGAACCCGAAGACCAACCGTGGATACTTTTAGATAGCGATGCCACACGTCAGGCAATTATTAACGGCTTTCAGCAGCATTTGTGCAACGCTGATAGCGATGATGTTGTCTTGTTTTACTACTTTGGTCATGGCGCTCAAGAAAAAGCCCCAGAGGAATTCTGGGAATTAGAAGCAGACCGTTTAAATGAAACCTTAGTTTGCTACGATAGCCGTACAGAAGAAGGCCGAGACTTAGCCGATAAAGAACTCAGATACCTCATCTCCCAAGTTGGACGAAATAATCCTCGCGTCATTATCTTTCTCGACTGCTGTCACTCCGGTTCGGGAACCAGAGATTTACCTCCAGAAGTAAGCGTGCGCCGTGCAGTAGTAGACTCGCGAGAACGACCTTTAAGCAGCTTTATTTTTGCTGAAGATGAAGCAGCATTAAAGGAATTATTAACTTGTTCTCGCAACTTGGAAAAGAAAACCACTGGCCTAGTATTACCACAAGGAAAACACGTCCTATTCTCTGCCTGTAGAGACTAGGAACTAGCTAAAGAATACCAAACAGAAGATGGTCAACATAGAGGAGCTTTTTCTTACTTTTTGCTCCAAACAATGCACCGCACCAATGGCAACATAACTTATCGAGATTTAGCTAGAAATATTAACGCCTTAGTCAGCGGGAAAGTCAAGGAACAATCGCCCCAAGTTGAAGCATCTGATCCAGAATATCTAGACAAACATTTCTTGGGTGGCGCAATTCAAGAACGTCCTACATACTTCACATTAACCTACAGGACAAACGATCATAGTTGGGTGATCGATGGAGGTGTTCTCCACGGTATTCCTAAACCCTTTGACGGGGAAAATACCTTATTAGCATTTTTTCCAGTAGGCAGTAGTGCGGAAGAATTACGCCACCTTTCACAAGCTTTAGGTGAAGTACAAGTAACTCAGGTATTGCCAAACCACAGTTTGGTAAAAATTATTAGTGGTAGCGATCGCTTATCTACAAACGAAAGTTATTGGGCAGTAGTAACCAGTTTGCCATTGCCTCGTTTAAAAATCTACATTAAAGGCGATGAAAATGACTTGGCAGGTGTGGAACTGGCGCAACAAGCACTATTAACAATAGCACCAGGTAACAAACCTTCATTATATCTACATCAAGTAGATGAAGCCAAGGACGCAAATTACCATCTGCTAGCCAAAAACGGTCAATATTGGATTACCCACCCTGAAGATGACCGTCCTTTAGTTGACCCCATTCCTGAAACAAATAATGGGAAAACTTATAAACAAGAAAGTGCCTTCAATGCGATCGTTCGTTTAGAACATATCGCCCGATGGAATAACATTCTACAACTGGCAACTCCCGCTACAAGTCGGATTAAAACCGATGATGTGGAAATGGAAATTATCCTTTTTTCTGGAGGAGAAGAATCAAGTCAGAAAGATGGAAAAATATCCTCATCAGAGATGCGGGTAGAATATACCTATGACAATGGAGATTGGCAACCGCCAAACATTCAAATTAAGCTGACAAATAATAGCGATCGCCAACTTTTATGCAACGTTCTGCTTCTGTCAGAAAGCTTTGCGGTAGATGTGCCATTCTTCGAGCGAGAAAGTAGCGTTGTACTTGAACCAAACAAACCGGCAAACTCTCCAACTATCAAAAGTTTTGATGATATTCTCTTTCAAGTACCAGAGCGATTTGTTGAGGCAGGTATTACTGAATACAAAGATATATTAAAGCTAACGATCAGTACGACAGAATTTGATGCAAGTTTGCTCAAGCAAGATGGATTATCTTTGCCTCGACGCCACCGTCATGCAGGAGGATACCAGGGAACTCTTAATCGTTTAATGGATGCAGTCAATACTCGCGAAGCAGTTAGAGCTAAAGGCAACTATGATGATTGGATGACCAAAGAAGTCACAATTACGATTGTGCGCCCCCAGGATGCGAAGGAAATTCAAGCGGGTTGCAGCACTTTATTACAAAATGGTTTAGTCGAGTTGCAATCCCATCCAAGCTTGAAAGCAAAAGTTAAGCTTACCACCGTACCGCAAGCGAGTAGAGATTTAGGAAATCTAATTGTACCTGCAATGTTGCGGCAACAATCTCATATTTCTCAACCGTTTCAATTTACCACGGGTCGAGGCAACGATCCAGGATTGAGTGCGTTGGAGTTAAGTCAGGTAGAAGATTACAGGGTTGTTACACCAAAATCCCCTCTCAAGTTGCTGGTTGATACAGAATTAGCCGAAAATGAGCAGATCTTGCCTTTTGCCTATGATGGGGAATTTTTCTTGCCATTAGGAAGAGCTAAAAGAACTAAGGATGGAAAAACAGAAATTATCATAGAACGGTTAGTAAACCCAACATCTCGCGATCGCAGCTGGCGGGGTTCAATTCGGATTTTCTTTGAAAAGTTAGTCAGCACAAAACTGGGAAGAACCTTTGAATATCCAATTTTAGCTGCCGTAGATTGTGACGAAAACGATCGACCAATCTACGAGAAGAATCAGCAAATAATTCAATCTAGAGTCGCTAAAGCTAAACGAATCATCCTCTACATACATGGCATTATTGGCGACACTGCAAGCATGGTTCCCAGCGTGCGAAAAGCTACAGTAGAAGTTGATGGTAAACAGCGTCCTGTTCAAGAATTGTACGATCTTGTCCTGACGTTTGACTACGAGAATATCGAAACCACAATAGAAGAAAATGCGCGGCACCTAAAACAACGGTTGCAAGCAGTAGGTTTAAAACCAAAGCACGGCAAACAGTTGCACATCGTGGCTCATTCTATGGGTGGTTTAGTTTCGCGGTGGTTTATTGAGCGAGAAGGGGGAAATCGAGTTGTGCAACACTTAATTATGTTAGGCACGCCTAATGCTGGTTCGCCTTGGCCTGGGGTGCAGGATTGGGTTTTTACAGCCCTTAGTATTGGGTTAAATCAACTTTCGGCAATTGTTTTGCCTACGAAAATAGTAGCTCAATTACTCAAGTTTTTGGAATAAAAAGACTACTCTCTAGACCAAATGCAACCAGATTCTCCTTTTCTCAAAGAACTTGCCGCCAGCCCAGATACTCGCGTTCTCTATACAATTATTGCTGGTGACAGGTCGATTGTTTCAGGAGCTACAGAGGTTCAGAAAAATAAGCGCTCTCCTCTGCTACATCGGCTGATGCATAAATTGTTCGATCCGGTTGTGGATAAAGTTGTAGATTGGACATTTTTTAGCCAACCTAATGACATTGCCGTTACCGTTGCCAGCATTAAAAGTGTCAGCTTAAAACGCTCACCTAAACCTCGAATATTACTACCAGATACTGCTTGCGACCACCTGACTTACTTTACCGAGCCTGCGGGGTTAGATGCACTGGCAAAAGCACTTTATCCAAGGCAAAATCCGATCATCCGCTCTCTGACAGCAATCGCTGCGAAGAAAAATTTTGCTGGGGTAAATGGCATAGTTATTAGTTTGATTGCATTGTTGGTTGCCGGAGTAATTGGCTTGACTGCTGTGTTGAAACAAACTTCGCAGCAACAACCAGTGCAGCAGAAAAACAGTCAGGTTTTAGTAAAAAATCGGCATCTAGTGTGAGGATAAACTATGAAGAATTACAGAAACACCTATTTCACATCAAGGGAGAGGGGGGCAAGAGAGGGGCCGAGAAGCATTTTTTTACACAACCGATGTTAAGAGAGTTGATATTATGCCTGAAATTAAGCGATCGCTTGCTGTTGTTATCGGCATTAATGCATATTCCAACGGTATTCAGAGGTTGGAAACAGCCGTTAATGACGCGGAAAAACTTGCGAAAATCCTAAAAGAAAAATATCAATACGAAGTCCTCCTGCTGTTGGATGAACATGCAAGCGCGGCTGACCGATTTGTTAGAAGATTTGACGCGGAACATACTGCCTTTATCTGATGAAAATCCAGTAGAAATTAAACGCGACGATCGCTTGTTGTTTTTCTTTGCCGGTCATGGCTTCGCCTCAGATGTACAAAATAATACAGATGGGCTAGCGGGCTACTTAGTACCTCAAGATGGACAGCGGGATTATCCCGACACTTGGGTTTCGATGCAAAGACTGCACGATAGTCTCACCCAATTGCCCTGCCGTCATTTGTTGATTATCCTTGATTGTTGCTTTGCAGGATCGTTTCGCTGGGCAGTACGCGATCGCGAAGCAGTGCGACGAGAAAAACTATATCGCGAACGCTACGAACAGTATGTTTCAGGTATTGCTCAACAGGTAATTACTTCAGCAGATCACGACGAAAAAGCTGCTGATTCTCCCTTCTCTTTCGGACAACGACGCGACAATATTTCAGGTCACTCTCCTTTTGCAGAACTTTTACTCAAAGGACTCAAAGGAGAAGCAGATTACACCAAGGATAACATTATTACTGCCACGGAACTTTTTCTCTATTTAGAAAGCGAACTCCCTAAAACAGCACCTAAACAAACCCCAAAATTGAGTCCACTCAAACGTCATGGTAAAGGAAATTATATTTTTCCCCTTGCCGATTTTGACCGCAATCTCTTACTGCCAAATTCTAAACCGAGTGAATCAGAAGAATCGGAATCTGAAGACAATAAAATATCTACTAAACTTCTCTTAAATGAAAAGTTACTAGAATTTTTGACACTGCAACAGTTAACCATGTTATTAGGTTCCTCCGGTTTGGGAAGATCCAAGTTAGCAAAAGCCAGATTAATTAAACCTTCTACCTTAAGGGATCTTTCTCTCAAGTACATTAAAAGCCTCACAGAAAGTAAAAGGAAGGATCAGGCAATGAATGAAGAAGATCGTGAAGATTCGGGTCAATTAACCCAAAGTTTGATCCAAAGCGCCGACTGGGAATATGAGCAGTTAGTTGGACGCAATCCCGCCTACGCCAATACAATTCGCAATGTCATGCTGCGAATGGTAGCAGTAGATGGAGGTGAGTTTGCTCATAGACGAGTGCCAGATGATGAATTGGTATATCTAGACCCAGAAAATACCAGAGTGAAACAAGTAATCGCTCGATTTTGTGCCGCAGGCTTGCTAGTAAGAAGACGAGGGATTGAAGGCAATGGCTATATAGAACCGGCAGATGATATTTTAGTGGAGGAATGGTCAAAGCTTCAATCGTGGAAACAACAGGAATTAAGGAATCTGCTGCTGCAACGAGAGTTGACACCTATCGCCCATCAATGGGAAACTCAAAAGCAGCAGGATAAACAAGCTTTTCGTTTGCTCTGGAATAATGACCCTCGCCTGCCGTTAATCAAACAAATATCTGAGCAAAAAGATAGCTGGTTAAATGCTTTTGAGTCGGAATTTGTCAAGCGCAGCATCGAGCGCCAACGCAATCAACGCCGTCGTATTATTGTTATGATTGCTGGAGCGAGCGCATCCCTCTATGGCTTGACTATTTTGGCTCTTTATCAACTTGAAATTTCACGCTTACAAGAAAAAGCAGAATTAGTAAAAACTTTACTTGAACCACAGCCTTTAGAAGCACTCGTGCTGGCAATTCAAACAATGGGTGAAAACAAGTATTGGATGCCTTGGAACATACTTAAATCGGTTGATGAAAGGTTACAATAAGCATTCAATATCGCCAGATAAAAAATAGCTTTAAAGTGGATAAAGGTACTGTCAATTCAGTCGCTTTTAGTTTCAATGGCGAAACAATTCTCGCTGGGGGTAGCGATGGTAAGTTATATCTGTGGAAGTTGCAGGGTCAGCCCACTCCTAAAATCCTAACTGCACTTAATAATAGTATCAATTCCGTTGCCTTTAGTCCCATAAATTCTAATATTATTGTGGTGGGGTGGGTAGTAGCGACGGTAAGTTACGCCTGTGGAACTTGCAAGGTCAACCCACTGGTAAAACAGTTATGGCACATAAGAATGGGATCAATTCAGTTGTCTTTAGTCCCGATGGCAAAATCATTGTTACTGCGGGTGGTGATGGAAATTTTCGCCTGTGGAACTTACAAGGTAAGCCAATTGGTCAACCGTTTACAGTAGATAAATCTGGGGTGAGTTCAGTTGCATTTACTCGTCTCAATAGTAAAACCATTGTTACTGGTAGTTTGGATGGCAAAGTCCGGCTGTGGAACTTACAAGGTAAGCCAATTGGTAAAGGGTTTTTTGCTCATAACAATGGTATCAATTCATTAGCGTTTAGTCCGGATGGTAAAACCATTATCACTGGAGGTAGAGACGGTAAAGTACGCCTGTGGAAGTGGGGAGGTAAGCAGATTGGTCAAACATTTACATCCGATGAGTTTGGTGTCACTTCAGTAGCGTTTATTGATAAAAAAACAATTATCAGTAGCAGTATGACAGTGCGGTTGTCCAACTTGCAGGGTAAGCAAATTGGTCAACCGTTTAGGGGTCATTCGCGTTTGGTCAAGTCAATCGCATTGAATCGCGATCGCACTATACTTGTTACTGGTGGCGATGACGGCAAGGTAAAGTTGTGGGACTTGCAGAGTCCGCCCAAAAACGCGCTGGAAATTGCTTGCACGCGCTTGCAGCATCACCCCGTCTTGACAAAGCCAAAAACATCCGTACAAACAGCAGCTAAAGCTACTTGTCAAAGATATTTTTGGCATCGTCTCTAATCTGTAAACAGTGTCAGTACCCTTGCGAAAATATCTTCACCCGATCGAGTTTGCAAAATTGAATGAGCTAATTTAATGAAACCTTGGTCGGTTTTTATATCCAGTTTAATCAGTTTACTAGCAGCATAGTAGCCCATATCCCCCGTTCCTAATTCATTAGTTCTGCCAGTTTGCATGACTGGATTTTGTTTATCCCAACAAAGTACTTTTCCTCGCCAAGTAAACTGAAACCAAATAATTTCATTATTTTGAACTTCAAAAAATACGTCAAAATAAGATTCTTCACCTTGATACCAAAGGCGTTCGATGCTGGCATCTTTCTTCAATAGGTTCTGATCGATGGGGCGCAAAGAAGCACCCAGTGCCGCAATTTCGTTTTGATCCATAACTTTATACATTTGCCTTGATAACCCTTCCCATTAAAATTTACGTACAACTAGAATTCCCAGTTAAAATTACTATTCTTTTTAGACTATGTAAGCCAATTGGCTTAACTACTAATTTATACAAAGCTTCTACAGGTCAATCGGGAAGATTGACAAAATTATGTGTTTGGAAATTAAATTGGCCCTTATTGGTGAAAAGCAACCAGATGTGGTAAATGCTAGCTGTACGGAGTCAATAATCGATCTACATTTTGGCAACTCTTGATTCCAGAAAACTAGCAGAAAATCACGCTGGAGACTGAGGGTATAGATGTCCTGCTTGGACGCAGAGAATTTGCGATGAGTTGAGCCAGGAGCGATCAAAAGCGCTCAGGTGGGTGGTAGTAATTAGAGTTTGAAACCGCTCTTGAATGGCCTCTAGCAGTTGATTTTGACGATTGGGGTCTAGTTCGGCTAAAACATCATCGAGGAGTAATAGGGGCGGTTCGCCGACGACTTCTTCAATCAGTTTTAGCTCGGCTAACTTGAGTGCCAATACTAATGTTCGCTGCTGTCCCTGAGAGCCATAAGCCCTTGCGGGTGTTTGATTGATTGTAAACTCAACTTCATCGCGGTGGGGGCCAACCAGGGTAGTTCCGTGGTGTTGTTCTAAGTTAGCACGCTGCTGAATCTTTTGAAAAAAAGCCAGCTTGATCAATTCTGGATCGTCATGTTCCAGTGCAACGTTAGGGGCATATTTTATTTCCAGTACCTCCTTGCTACCGCTAATGGCTCGATGCCAAAATTCAGCTAAGGGAGCCAAACGCTGTAACGCTCGGGATCGACGCCTGATGACGCGGGTTCCAGCTGTCACTAATTGAGCATCCCACAGGGCTAATTGTGACTCAAGAATTGAATCTCCCCTGCTCCCCTGCTCCTCTGCTCCCCTGCTCCCCTGCTTTAAAAGGGCGTTGCGCTGACGCAGAATTTTGTTGTACTGCTGTAAAATGTGGGCGTAAAAGGGTTCTAGCTGAATTAACAGCGTATCGAGCCAATTACGCCGCTGCTCTGGGCCACCCCTTACCAAGTCTAGATCTAAACTAGAAAACTGCACGGCATTGAGCGTGCCTAAGAATTCCATCTGACGCCGGAGAGACTGGTGATTGAGGGTAACGGTACGACGTCCGTTGCGCCGCAGGGTTAAAGCGAGGTCAACCAAACCGCTTTGTCTCTCTACGGTGGCAATAATTTTACCTTCAGCAGAGCCTTCTTGGATTAAATCGCGATCGCGCGATGCTCGATGACTCCGCAGGGTCGCCAGCAACTCCACCGCCTCGAGTAAATTAGATTTCCCTTGAGCATTATTGCCCACCAAAATTGTTTTGGGGGCGCTCAATTCAACCATAGTCTCTTGATAATTGCGGAACTGTCGCAGATGTAAGGTTTTGAGATACATTGCCAATTGCTAATTGCTAATTGCTAATTGCCCAGCGCTAATTGCTAATTGCCTTTTACTATTAGCCATTAGCGATTACCCATTAGCCATTAGCCATTAGCGGCGCTTTTTGTACCAGCGAATAAACAGTTTTTCCAGCTCGATCCAAACAAACATCAAGGCGCTAAATCCCAGACAGACACCCAATTCTGACAGAGAAATTGCCTGGGTGCCGAAGAAAGCTCGCAGGGGTGGAACGTAAACTAACGCCAGCTGCAAAGCAGTTGTTACGATCACCGCGCCCCAGACAAACAGATTGGTAAAGGGGTTGATTTCTATCATCAGCTGGGTGTTGGAACGAATTGCGATCGCGTGTCCCATTTGCGCCAAACAAAGCGTCGTGAACACCATCGTTTTCCATCGATCCTCGCTGAGATCTGCCCCGGTGACGCTGTGGGTGTGGTTGTAAGCCCATGCCATCATCATAATCGTCAGAATCGCAAACACAATCCCAATTCTGAGCATGTAAGACCCCAACCCTCGCGCAAAAATACTTTCGCGCGGACTAAAGGGCGGACGCTTCATCACGTTGGGTTCTGCTGGTTCTACCGCCAAGGCTAACGCGGGCACCCCATCTGTAACCAAATTCATCCACAGAATTTGCAAAGGCGAAAGCGGAACTCCTCCCAAACCTAACAGCGGCGCTGCTGCGATCGTCAAAACTTCGCCTATGTTACTTCCAAGAATATACTTAATAAATCGTCTTATGTTGGTATAAACTACACGTCCTTCTTCCGTAGCGGCAACGATGGTCGCAAAGTTATCGTCGAGCAATACCATATCGCTGGCTTCTTTGCTGACA
This sequence comes from Microseira sp. BLCC-F43, assembly GCF_041929235.1. Lineage (NCBI taxonomy): Bacteria > Bacillati > Cyanobacteriota > Cyanophyceae > Aerosakkonematales > Aerosakkonemataceae > Microseira > Microseira sp. BLCC-F43. Next base: position 10,672 of record NZ_JBHFNP010000323.1, on the reverse strand, counting down.
TCGGTGCCGGTGATGCCCATGGCGATGCCGATATCGGCTTGTTTGAGGGCGGGGGCATCGTTAACGCCGTCGCCGGTCATGGCAACAAATTTACCGCGACTTTGGAGGGCTTGGACAATACGCAGTTTGTGTTCTGGGGAAACGCGGGCGTAAATCGATACCTGTTCTACTTCCTGCTTGAGAGCTTCTTGGGAGAGTTTTTGCAACTCGGTGCCGGTGAGGACGCGATCGCCTTGGGAGGCAATGCCGAGATCGTAAGCGATCGCCTTAGCAGTTAGTTGGTGGTCGCCGGTAATCATCATGGGGCGAATGCCTGCCTGCCTGCACTTAGCTACCGCCTCGCGCACTTCGGGACGGGGCGCATCAAGCATTCCCACTAATCCCAACCAGACCAATTCTTGCTCGATGTGTTCATCTGGATCTTGAGGTGGTTGGGCATCGAGGTTTTTGAAAGCAAATCCCAGCACCCGCAGCCCCTTGCTAGCCATATAGTTATTTTGCTCTAGAATCTGGCTGCGGTTTTGCGGTGTGAGTACAACTGCGCGATCGCCGCTTTGATAAGTAGTGCAACGCTCTAAAATCAGTTCTGGAGAACCTTTAGTAAACATCAAATAGAGCGGGTTATTGCCCTCCGAACCGCGCACAATTACCGACATGCGCTTGCGTTCTGAGGAAAAAGGAATTTCTGCCACCCTCGGCAATCCGGCGTCCATTGCTTGTTTTTGAACGCCGCCTTTGCCTGCCAAAGACAGCAAGGCACCTTCTGTCGGGTCTCCCAAAATCGTCCAATTGCCGCCAGACTGTCCGGGGGCGTTTTGGGCTTCGCACTGCAACACGGCATCGTTGCACAGTACGCAAGCTGCCAGCAGCATTTGCAGTTCTGGATACTCGTCTAGTGCAATCGATGGCGAGTTGGCAGTTTCTGACTCAGATTGCAGATAAAATTCCCCTTTTGGGATGTACCCTTCACCCGTGACGCCGAAGGTTTTTTCCGTGGTGGCGACTTGCTGCACCACCATTTTATTTTGGGTGAGGGTGCCGGTTTTATCCGAACAAATCGTCGTCACCGAACCCAAGGTTTCTACAGCGGGAAGTTTGCGAATTAGGGCGTGGCGGCGCACCATGCGCTGAGTACCCAGAGCCAGGGTAACGGTAATTACTGCGGGTAAGCCTTCTGGAACGACAGCCACCGCCATAGAGAGAGAAACTTCGATTAAGTCTACAAACGTGTTAAACAGTTGGTTTGGCTGCCACCCGGTGTTGATGCCGGTGTGAATCAAGCCGCCGCCAACGACTAAAGCCACTAGCACTAAAGATCCGCTTACCAGGACGTTACCGAGTTGACCCATCCGCTGTTGTAACGGGGTAGGTTCGGATTCAACAGATTGCAACAAAGAGGCAATTTTACCCAATTCGGTTTGCATTCCGGTGCCGGTAACGACCACCTTGCCGCGTCCAAAGACAACTTCGGTGCCTTGGAAGACCATATTAGTGCGATCGCCCAAGGCTATGTCTTCACCCAGTTGCACATCAGCTTGCTTGGAAACTGCCTCGGCTTCTCCGGTGAGTGCCGCTTCTCGGATCTGGAGATTTGCTTGTTCGACAAGACGTCCGTCTGCCGCCACTTGCACCCCGGCTTCCAGGAGCATAACATCTCCGGGGACAAGTTCTTTGGCGTTGACTTCAATGATTCTGCCATCGCGAATTACGCGCACCTTGGGGGAGGAAAGGCGCTTAAGGGCGGCGAGGGCTTTTTCAGCTCGACTTTCCTGGAGGTAGCCCAAGACGCCATTGAGAATGACGATCGCCATAATTGCGATCGTATCTTTGAAGGGAACATCACCTTCGGCATTGCCGGACTGTAGCTTTAACAAATCGAGAACGCCGGAAACAATAGCCACACCGATCAGCATCAATAACATAATGTTTTTGAACTGATCGAGGAAGATAGCCCAGCCGCTGCGACCGCCCGTTTCAGTTAGTTCATTGGGGCCATAGCGTTGCAAGCCTTCTGACACCTGTTGAGATGTCAAGCCCGCATCGCGATCGCTACCAAAGACTCTGAGCGTCTTATCAATTTCCAGGGTGTGCCAAGCTTGTGCCGATTCTGAGGAAGAGATAGAAGGAACTTTGGAGGTCACGGGAATGTGATAACGCCTACAAACATCAATCATAAAGCTCAACCTCGATCGGCGGCTGCTACCTTATGGCTTAGTCTGGGAAACAGAACGATGGGGATGGTGGGGATGACGCGGAAAAAGGGAGAGGCGGCGATGCAGTGAAAGTCTTTAGCGTCCTTTTCTCCGTAATCTTGTTTATCTCCCTCATTTACGCCCCAAAACCTTTTTTTCGATGCGATATCTGTTATTTTTGCAGCCTTTGAGGGGATAACTGAACCTAAATCCTTATCGTTGAGCTTCCTAGTTGCCTCTATGACCTATTGCCTGAGAGTTGCAGATATACCCAAGGGCGAACGCCCCCGCGAGCGCTTGCTGGCACACGGCCCCCAAATTCTAGCCACTGCCGAACTGATGGCAATTTTACTCGGCACGGGTCAAGGGCAAGGCAAACTCTCCGCCATCGGTTTGGGACAATATATCTTGCAGCAATTAAGCCAACACGGGCGCGATCCGCTCTCGGTTTTGCGGGATATCAGCGCTCAAGAATTAATGCAAATCCCCGGCATTGGTCCTGCCAAGGCGACAACGATTCTAGCAGCCATTGAGTTGGGTAAGCGATCGTTTCAATCTCGCCCCCTCGATCGTTCTCCGATTGAAAGCCCCGCCGCCGCCGCCGCCGCCCTCAGTCAAGACCTAATGTGGCAACCGCAAGAACGTTTCGGGGTGTTGCTGTTGGATGTCAAAAATCGCTTACTCGGCACCCAGGTGATTACCATCGGCACCGCAACCGAAACCTTAGCCCACCCTCGCGAGATTTTCCGCGAAGTGATTCGTCAGGGTGCAACGCGACTGATCGTAGCCCACAATCATCCTTCTGGGAGCGTCGAACCTTCTAATGAAGATATCCAACTGACGCGCCAGTTGTTAGCAGCCGCTCAAATCCTCAACATTCCCCTACTGGATCACCTGATTTTGGGCAACGGCGACCACAATAGTTTGCGTCAGACTACCGCGTTGTGGGATGAATACCCGCAGGGTGATTGAGCAATTAAACACTAAACCTCTACCAGGAAATACCTAGTGGAGGTTTAGCTTTTTAGCGGCTATAAGCTAAGGAGTCGGCGAGGATCTCCTGATGGCGTTCAGAATCTCCACAGCGAGGGATTGAGCTTGCGCCCCGCTCAAAAGGACAAGACACAGCCCGATCGCCCGGTTGCTGAAGCCAGGATAAGCATTCCTCCACATCTGAAACTCTGTAAGGTTCATTGATCGCAATCCGAGTCAGTACCTCAGATAAAACCATAGCCTGACTTTCTGTAAGAACTCACAAGGTTGTAACCTCTAACTCAACGCCTTATTCTACGTCAATACGGCTATAGCCTCAATAGTTAATACAGTATGAGACACTTTTAATCATGGCAGAAGAGTCGAAAAAACGTAGTACCAGCAGGAAACCAGAGATTAGGGTGTATTTGGATGACGACTTAGAAAAGCTCATCCGCACAATAGCTGCGATCAAGGAGGCTTCACTGAGCGCTGTAGTGAGTGAGGCTCTAGAGTATTGGCTGCAACTTGAAGAGCAGCAAGCGATCATCCAAAAACACAACTTAGAAGAGTTGTAGGGTATCGGAGCGCTGAGTTTCTGGAAAAAAAACTGTAGGAAAATGGCTTTATGTGCGCGATCGCCAAGGACGGTTACGAAGCCATTCACCAGGTGAGCATTCGTGCAACTTTCCGGCAATCAGGTCGGCGCCGCTGTGTCGGCTTACACCATGCTCGCGCTGGTGCGTCATATTTCACATTGAACGAACAGTTTTTACTCTTGGGAGTGTCACAGAAAAGGGTTAAATAGCATATTTTGAGCCTATGTTACTTTTTTCAGTTAGTACAAGCTTATGTTTGGGGTAGTACCCCGAAGCAAATGCCACCCATTAGCAGCTATAATAGCTTCATAGCTTAGCTTTTAATGATTTGGGATATACAACAGCTTTGGGGTAGCCCCGAACTTGTTGCTCAACTTTCAAATAAACACCAGAATGCCACGATTCAGCTATGGACAAGCTGTCAAAGGGCGGGTTAAACGCCTACTGGCAGCATTGCTTTCTTTCGTCGATTGGGAGTTTGATGAGTCTAACCCTAAAATTGAGTTCAACTGGCAAGCAGAATATAGCCCCAGACCTAAGCTGATTGTCAAGACTAGGTTGATAGATTTAGAGTGGCTAAGCGAGAAAGACCGCTATGGAAACCCTGAGAAGCTAAACAAAGAGCAAATTCGACAAGCGCTCGCTATACTCAGAGACTTTCTCAAAATTTTGGCAGACAATCGCGCCAAAACCCAGGGTGCTGAAACTTGACATTTCACACTGACTCTATGGTCAAGGGACAAAGAGAAGAACCTGAAACAGTTTGACCAAGAGTGGGAAAATCGCAGACCAGAGAAGTCCAAGGAATTGGAACAAACGTTCCAGAAATTTTCAGTTATTGCTGCAGCTGTCAACTATATGGAAATTCCGGAAGGTTCGGTTAGTTTAGATTCAGCTTATATTGAACGACCTCCGATTGAATCATACTGCTACAAAACGATTTTACAACCAGGAGTTTTGCTGCGAATCAAAGCACCTCGCCAACTGGGGAAAACTTCTCTATTGCAGCGCATTCTGCACTATGCAATGGAGGACAAACATCGAACTGCTTATCTGAGCTTACAGTCTGCTGATGCCGAATTACTCACAAATCTCGCTCAATTCTTACAATGGCTCTGTACCAGTATAACGGATGAATTGAATATAGAGGAGCGCCTAGAAGATTACTGGAACAAAGGAATTGGCAGCCAACAAAAATGCAGCAATTACTTTCAACGTTACCTCCTGGCAAGATTTACGGAGCCATTGACTTTGGCATTATATCAAGTCGATCGGCTATTTCAGTATTCCGAAATCGCTCAATAATTCTTTGAGTTAATAATATTTTTATGGGGTAAGCAAAAAAAGAAACTGTTTGGATAAAACTTCGTTTAGTAATTGCCCATTTCCAATAAACTGACATTTACGTGAATATATACCAATCCCCCTTTAATGTCGGGTTACCCATCGAATTACCGGAATTCAACCAGGAACAAGTTTCTGAATTAGTAAAGAGCATTTAACTTCAGACTTAACTTAACCTCTTCATGCCTAGCTTATTTTTTGGGAAACTCCTGTAAGCTTCTAATAACGCAAGTTGCTAGTTAATAGTTGTGAGATAGGTAATAGGTAATAGGTAATTGGTAATTGGATTGATTGGCATTAGGGGCGGGTTTAACGAGTAGGGGCTACTTTAACGAAATATTTCTTGGTTCCACTCAATGGGCAGGTATTACCCGCCCTTACTGGTGGTGACACAGATTGATTGGTAAAACCCGCCTCTACTCTTGACAATTACCGATTGGTCTTCCCGCTACTTACGTCAAGAGTTTCCTTGGCTTAAAAGCAGGTTGCCTACCCTGTGGACAAATTCTGATTTTGTCGCCACTGTGGGTCTAGCTCCACTTGATGTGGTAAAGAAGTATATTGAAAATCACGCATTGGAAACCCGGAACTTGACTGGGATTAAAATCGACCTAGCACATCCTCCCCATGCCTAAAGTCTCTTGGTACCGTGCGCGTTTTCGGTGACCGGGTGCTTCGATGTGGAGCAGGGGCGCCCAGAGCGTCTCCCCAACTCCTTTGTCAGAGCGTCTTCAAAGGTCAAGTGTTGGCTGTAAATACAAACCTGCAAGCGCAAGTAACCCCAGCTAATTGACAAATTAATGGCAACATTAACGAATTAAAGCCGCCGATTACTAAAATAAACACCACCACTCAAACAACTGCAACTACTGTCAATTCCCATGACCCATTACCAATTAGCCATTACCCCGTTTTGTTTTCGAGCGACTATCTGATCCGGCTGGACTGGCGTTAAAGTCTTTTCCAGGGGCAGGGTGCGGACGTAATTATCAAAAACATTGACTTGATAGACAATGGCGTTGGAGATATCTAATCCAGTCAACCAACCACTGCGGCGGTGATAGGCTCCCGTGTCGATGTCTAGCCAACCCGACCCAGCGGCGATTTTTCCGGGTTCTACGCCTGGTAGGGTAAAGGTGATCGTATGACCTGTGATGATGAGTTTGTTGGCAAAGTAGGGTTGGGACATGCTATGGAATTCGTGGCGAATCCAACAGAATTGGTCGGCGGTTTGCTCTTCGAGGGGTATTTCAGGATGGACGCCGGCATGAACTAACCAAATATCGCCTAAGTCTAGATGGGTGGGTAGCGTCTGCATCCAATCTAGATCGTGTACGGGAATCCGACCCTTGGGGTAACTCGCCAGCGTTGCATGTCCGCCACTGTAAAGCCAAGCTTGCAGAACCGCATGTTGAATTTTTCCCTTGATAAAGCTGTCTAGTAACATTTGCTCGTGGTTACCCAACAGACAGTTATAGGAGCTTTCTTGGACAAACTTGACAACCTGAGCGCTTTGGGGACCTCGATCAATTAAATCTCCCAAAAAATATATTCGCTCTTCTGAGTCAGGGGCGATCGCTTCTAACAAGGTCATAAGACCCTTATAGTGACCGTGTACGTCGCCGATGACTATGCGACGGGGGGTGATTTGGCTCATGCGGATCTTTAAATACTGAGTGATACTTTATTTAGACTCTGTAAGGGGCTTCTTAGACGAAGTGGATTTTAGCAGATGTTGTTGCTTGACCCTGATATTTTTATTATGCCCCCCTCATCCTGTCAAAAATAAACTCTGTGCTTTTTGATACACTACCTACGATTAATGTCCTCCAGCAGCCGACCAGCTTTGCTTGGGTTGAGCAAGCGATCGCCAATCTGGATCTAATTCTGCTGGATCACTCCCACTGCGAGCGCAAGGCGGCTGGGGTTGCCTTAAATTTGATGTTTCGCTATCCGTCTAATACCAAGTTAGTACGGATGCTGACGGCGATCGCTCGCGAAGAACTGGAACACTTTGAGTTAGTTAACCAATGGCTGGAACGGCGGGGTGTCCCTTTGGGGCCGCTTTCTTCTCCCCCCTATGGAGCCAATTTAAAGGCTCAAATTCGTCCGCAGGAACCAAAGCGACTTTTAGATTCGTTGCTGGTTTCTGGACTGATCGAGGCTCGCAGTCACGAACGGCTGGGGTTGTTAGCTACCCATTGTCCCGATCCGGAGTTATCTCAATTTTATCGCAGCTTGATGGCGTCGGAGGCTCGTCACTACGGCATTTACTGGGTACTAGCGGATACTTACTTTGAGCGGTCTGCTGTCACCCAGCGGCTGGAAGAATTAGCGGTTGTGGAAAGCAAAATACTTGCGACGTTGCACCCCGAACCGAGAATTCACAGTTAGTTATTGGTAATTGGTAATTGGTAATGAGTAATGGGTAATTGTTATAAGTTGGCTGCCAAATCATCCACAGGATTGAGGCGCGACTAGGCTGATACAGGTTGTTTTTTTGTAGGAAGAATGGGAAATATTAAGTACTGTCCAATTACCAATTACCAATTACCAATTACCAATTACTAATAGGATTATTGCTTAGCGATCGCCGGGGCGGGTTTGGCGAGCGCTGCCAATATCGGAATTTGAATAGAAAACTCGGTTCCCTCTCCAGGCGTTGAGTCACACTGGATAATTCCCCCATGTTTCTGCACTACTATTGTGTGGCAAATAGATAGCCCTAACCCGGTTCCTTTGCCTACCAGCTTGGTTGTAAAAAACGGAGCGAATAGTTGATTTTTGACTGCTTCTGGAATCCTATTTACGTTGTCTTTAATGCGAAGACGCTTTTGCTATCTACAAAATCGTGACAAATGCAAATTGTTGGTAATTGGTAATTGTTGAAGAGTAATTATAAAAATTTTTCCCATTACTCATTACCTATTCCAAAGCATCGATCGCGTTACTGATAACCTGCATAAATACTTGGTTTAGTTGGCTGGGATAGCACTCGACTAATGGCAGGTCGCCGTAATTTTTGATTACCTGAATTTGAGGGCGTTATGCTGTTGCTTTCAATCGATGTTGCAAGATTAATAGCGTGCTATCAATTCCTTGATGAATGTCTACAGGTTTGCTCTCGTCTGGGTCGTGACGGGAAAAGTTTCCCAGGGATAAAACAATTTTGCGGATGCGTTCGGTTCCCACCTTCATGCTGGAAATCAATTTAGCAAGGTCTGGGATGATAAACTCTAGGTCGATGGTTTCTGTCTCCGCTTGAATCGCGGGTGCTGGTTTCGGATACTGTTTAGCATAAAGTCGCAGCAGGTGAAGTATGTCTTGGGTATATTGCTCGACCTAGGCAAGATTGCCGTGAATAAAATTAATCGGGTTGTTAATTTCATGAGCAACTCCTGCTACTAGCTGCCCCAAGCTGGAGATTTTTTCGCTTTGAATTAGTTGAGCTTGGGTTTGTTGCAATTCCTACAGGGTTTGTGGCAATTTTTGCGCTTGTGGATGCAGCTTCTTTGTAAAGTTCGGCTTGATCTAGAGCGATCGCTAATTGATTACCTACAGCTAGTAACAGTTCTACTTCACCCTTACTCCCAGTTCGTTCTTCCATGCTTGTCCCCAAAGCGATATGCATACCCTAGCTGGCGCGAACGCACCAATTGCTCCTGATCGCGTCTGAATCGGCAGTGCTAATACCGAGGCGAAGTTACCCTCGACAAAAAACTGTCTCTCCATCGGATCGGTTACGCTTTTAACCCGATCGATTCGCACCATTTCCCTATCTCGCAGCTTCTGGGTAACTTCACCCATCTCTTCGGCGCAATAGTATGGCTTGATTGACAACTTCCCAAACCTTGAAATAATGCTGGCTTTTGGATGATAGATTAACCTCACTTTCTGTTGAAAAACAAATGCACCCATGGGTTGAACTTTTCAGCCTTCTACTTTCATCATTTTCGGTTCGATACCAGATAAATTGGCAGCCTTCGCTCTGTAAAAGGTTGCGGATATCGCTGACAGCCGTTTCTAAAATAGTATCGAGGTCTAAAGAAAGACGAATCTGATTGGCTAAACGAAAAAGCAAGGCGTCTCGGCGGCTTTCTTGCAGCTTTTATTCGGGGAAAATGGCGTTTTCAATTGCCTATGCTGCCTGGGATGCAACCATGGTCAGGAGTTTAAGTTCTTCGACTGTATAGGTAACTGGTGCTGAGTTGCTCATTGTAATTGCACCAATTACCCGGTCTTTACTTTTTAAAGGAACGCAAATCAGCGAGCGTATTGCAGCCTTACTGGCAATAAATCTCGGTTCTGATAAGACATCGTTTACTATCTCTCCCACTTTGGTGGATACCAGGTTACCAATAATCGCTTTACCCAGTTTTAAATTTGCTTTTGGGTTGTATTCTTTCCCAATGCTTGAGAGGAATTCTAATTTCCCTGTTTTTGCATCGATCAGCATCACCGATCCACTGGTTGCTTCTATCAGTTTACTGGCGCGATCGAGGATTAATTTGGCAACTTCTTTCAGTTCTAAACTCGCAGTTATTTTTTCATAAATATCATAGAGTAAACTTGTTTCTCTATATCTATCTAGCAATTCATTGCCCAGGGTCTTTTTCTCAAATTCTTTATTCGCTATGTAACCAATAGCAGTTGCTATAGTGGCTGCTTTTTCTTCCCCAATTACCCATCCAATTACTTGTCCTGAAACCTCTATTGCATGTTTATTCCCTTGGTTTTCTCTATCCACTCCCAGTAGGGTTTTGCCTTTGACATCCTCAATGCTGATGCTAGGTTCGATAGCATTGACAAGCTCGCTAATGACAGCAACATCTTTTTTCTGGGAAAAAAGCTTTTTCAGGCTAATTGGAAAAATTATGACTACCTTGGAGCTACGGGAAACTACTTAGGCAAATTCTCTGTTATAGTACAGGTTAAATCAAGGTAAAGAAATAATTATATATGCATCTCTGTGGTTAAAAAAGTTCATATTAAAGTTTAGCCCAGGTGTTGAGATTACAAGTACCGTGAAAAAACGTATTACGATTGAATCATGCAAACAGGCTATCGAGATTTTTGGATTCGCCCCTGGTCAAGCTCGGATCGCACCGCCGCCGCCGCGCTCATCCGTTCCGTTTTGGCTGAATATGGCCTACCTTGGGAACCAACAGGCGCAGATCAAGATGTTTTGGAGGTGGAAAATTTTTACCTTGCTACTGGTGGTGACTTCTGGGTAATTCAAAGACAGGGACAGCTTGTAGGTACGGCAGCTTATTATCCTAGCCAGCGAGGGAAAAACGCAGTAGAAATTCGGAAAATGTATCTTTTGCCAGATGCTAGAGGACAAGGTCTGGGGTGAAGCTGTATGAGAGCAGCGGGTATCAACCCGCTGATGGGGTGGAAACTTCTCGGTGCGATTGCGTTTATTTGACATACTCCGTTAACCTAAGCATGGGAGTCACCCCCCATGCAAGGCTTCAGAACCGGACGTGAAAGTTTGCCTCACATCCAACTCCTCTCCAAATTGACCCTTGTCATGGGTACTACGTTGAGTAGAAAGGTTGCGCT